>JBDUCG010000147.1:0-5244 GCA_040003565.1 Chloroflexota bacterium
CCGTCGAGGCGCTGCAGGTTGCAGTTCACCACGAAGGTCAGGTTGTCGAGACCTTCGCGCGCCGCGAGGTGCAGTGCTCCGAGCGCCTCGGGCTCATCGCACTCACCGTCGCCGAGGAATCCCCATACGCGCTGCGTGCTCGTGTCGTGGATCCCACGGTTCTGCAGGTAGCGGTTGAACCGCGCCTGGTAGATGGCGGTGATCGGGCCGAGACCCATCGACACCGTCGGGAACTCCCAGTAGTCGGGCATGAGTCGCGGATGCGGATACGACGAGAGGCCCTCGCCCGGTTTGGTCTCGCGGCGGAAGTGATCGAGCTGGCTCTCAGTCAGTCGACCCTCGAGGAACGCGCGGGCGTACATGCCCGGCGACGCGTGTCCTTGATAGAAGACCTGATCGCCGTCGCCGCCGTCGTCCTTGCCGCGGAAGAAGTGATTGAAGCCGACCTCGTAGAGCGTTGCCGACGACGCGTACGTCGCGAGGTGGCCGCCGATGCCGTCGTAGTGATGGTTCGCGCGAACGACCATCGCGACCGCGTTCCAGCGGATGAACTGCCGGATGCGGTGCTCCATCTCCTCGTCGCCCGGGAAGTCAGGCTCCTGTTCCGGAGAGATGGTGTTGATGTAACGCGTCTGCGTGAGCGGTGGGAGACCCACCTGAAGCATGCGCGCGCGCTTGAGGAGCTTGTAGAGGACGAACCGCGCGCGCTCGGGGCCCGCTTGTTTGACCAGGGCATCGAGTGACTCGACCCACTCGTCGGTCTCAGCGGGATCCATATCGGGGAGCTGTCGCTTGAACTCGTCGAAAACTTCGTGCACTCAGATCAAAGTGTACCCGCGCGACATGCCACACTGACGCCATGCCGGAAGAGCCTCGATCACCGCGACGCAGATCGCGTGGCGGACGACGCCGCGGTAGACCACAGCAACCAAGCCAGCCCGAGCGCGCTCCGGCGCAACCGGAGCGCGCACCAGCGCTCCGTGATCCGCGTCGCGCGCCAGCACGCGATGGGCGGCGCGATGCGCGTTCGGACCGACAACCCGCGACACGGCGTGGCGTCCGAGCCGGAGGTCGTCCCGTGCGTGCGGCGGATGAGATCCGCCCGGGCACGCCGTGCGTGATCCTTCTGGACTGTCGCGAGGGCGAGCCCGACCGAAGCGGGCAGACGGCGAGCTTCGAGGGCTTCTTCGACTTCGAGACCGGCGAGCTCAGGCGCCCCGGCACCGGGATCCCGCGCCTGCGGGTCGGCGACGAGCGCCTGTGGGGTTTCGAGGTCTGGTGGCGCCTGGATCCGCAGCGCGGCGGCCCGACTGAGACCGATCAGACCGAGGTCGAGGTCTCCAAACGCTTGCTGCGCGGCCTCATGCGCGATGCACGGCGCTCGTCACGCGTCCCGCGCTGACGACGCCTCGTCATAGTCCCCCGATACGGGTACTAGTCCGTATCCGGTACGGACGGTTTATGAGGGCCTGACTACCCGCAGCCTGCCTGCGCGCCCACAGTGCCCACAGATGGTTGCCGCTGTGGGGCGGCGTGGAGAGAGGTCGGGATATGTCGTTCCTACGGATCCGTTTTTGGCAAAAGGTGCTCGGAGCGCTCCTCTGCGTGGGCATCGTCCCGGTCGCGCTCGTGAGCCTGGTCTCGGTCCAAACGACACGTCAGGACCTCACCGCCCTCGGAGTTACGAACATCCAGCAGCGCTCGACCTCGACGGCCGGCGCGATCGACGCGTATCTCCGCAGCCGGCTCGGGGACATCGTCCTCGTCGGCAAGCTCCCGGACATCATCCGTTTCGGCCAAAACCTGAAAGACCCCGGAGCGAAGGCCGCCGCGCGCGTGGCTCTCTCCGCCGCGGCCGCCCGCTCCCCTGAATACGAATCGGTCGCGGTCGTCGACCCCGATGGAACGATCGTGGCCGCGTCGATCCTCACCGACGAGGGCACCAGCGTGAAGTTCCGCGAGTACTTCACGACGGCCTTCAAGGGGACGCCGTACATCAGCGACCCCAGCTACTCGGTGATCACGAACAAGCCCGCGCTCTTCTTCTCCGCTCCGGTGATGGATGGCGAGAAGGTGCTCGCGGTCGTGCGCACGCGCGTGAATCTCGCCGCGATCTGGGATGTCGTCGAGGGCGACCTCGGCGCCGTCGGTCTCGGAGCGCACGGTTTCCTCGTCGACGACTACGGCATCCGGCTCGCGGTCTCGGAGACGAAGGGGCACCGCGACCAGGCGGAGTCACTGATCTACAAGCCGATCGCGCCGATCGAGCCCGAGACCGCGAAAAAGCTCGCCGCCGACAAGCGCTTCGGCCTGAAGACCCCGGAGCAGCTCGTCGTCGACCCGCTGCCTTCACTGAAGACCGCGCTGGACACGCTGCCCAGGGGCATCACGACGTCGGCGCAGTTCTCGTACGGCGATGCCTCAGCGGAGCAGCGCGGCGTCGTCACGCGCCTCACCGCGAAGCCCTGGGGCTACATCCTCGCCGTCCCGATCGCCACGTACACGAAAGCCGCGGACGACGCGACCACGAACGCGATGAGCATGGTCGTCGTCGGCCTGCTCCTCTCCTTCGTCATCGGCGTGCTCCTCACACGTTCGCTGGTGCGTCCGCTCCGACGTCTCGTGGGTGAGGCAACGATGGTCTCGACCGGCGACGTCGATCTGCGCTACGCGCGCTTCGACACTAATCACGGCGACGACATCACGCGCGAGGTCGCGTCGGCCTTCGATCGGATGCTGAACGCCCTCCGCTTCTACGCGTTGTCGGACGACGCCACCTCGGGCGAAGATTGAACGCGTTTGCGCAGCAGCTCCTCGGAGTGGCCAAGGGCTACCTTGGACCAGCTGCGCAAACATTCCTCTCCGCGGAGTTCCAGGCCCTCGGCGTGAACGCGAACACCGTGACCCCCGCTCAGCTAGAAGGCCTCGTTGTGCGTGTTCGCAGCAAAGCTGCGCGCGCGATGGGCGACGAGCGCGCCGCCGAGCTCGCATCGGCCCTGTCGGCGTGCGGCGTCGTGCAGAAGACCGCGGGCGGCGGTCATCGGCTCGCGAATGACGCGGCGGTGAAGCTTCTCGAGAGTGGTCGCGCGCGCCACTCAGAAGTCGCGTTCCGCGAGCTCGTCGACAAGCACGGTGACATCGAGTCGTACGGCGGTCTCGCACGCGCGCAGGCGGCACAGCAGGATGTCGGAGCCGCGCTCACGACCCTGCGCGAAGGCGCCGCGCGATTCGCCCAGGCCGGCGACCGCGCCAGCGCCGTCGCCCTGCTGCTCGAGGCTGTCGCCATCGCGCCATCAGATCTCGCCGCTCATCGTCGTCTCGCCGCGGCGCTTGCGAATCAGGGTGATCTCCCGAGTGCGGTGCGCGAGTACGCGCGTTTCGTCGACATGGCGCTCGCGCAGCAGGACACCCGCCGTGCGTGGATGGAGCTCGCGTACGGACGCGAGACCCTCGGCGATCTGCCGGCGCTCCGAGCGATCGTCGATCGCGTCGCGGCCGCCTCCGGCGGCGCTGCCGGTCCCGCGCCGCGAACGGGCGAGGTCCCGCCGATCCTCGCGCGCGCCGAGCTCGCGCCCCGCGCACCCGTCCTCCGACCGAACCCGCCAGCCCTACGACCTGAGCCGCGGATGATGCGCGCCGATGCAGCGCTGCGGAGCGAACCGCCTGCCCTTCGTCCCGAGCCAAAGACCCGGCCGTCGGCGTCGCAGACCACAGTCGTGCTCAACGGCGCGAGCACGGTCACGCATGCCGAGCAAGTCGATCTCAGCGGACCGGTCGATCTGCTCGCACGGGCGGGACTCTCGCCCAACGGCTACAAGCCCACGCCGGTCGTGGTCGCTCCCCCCGTCCGGCCCGCCCGCGCTGCGCGGCCACCGCTCGATATCGAGAGCGAGATCAAAGCGCTCGTTCCGAGCGGCAACGGCCTCGACGCCGCTTACACCGCAACGCATCGCGCGACGATCCTCATCGGCATGCGCGACAAGCGCGCTACCGACGCGACGCTCGACGCCGCGCGCCGGCTGCTCACGCTGGGCAAGCTGCAGTCAGCTTCGGATCTGCTCCTCGACTACATCGCGCACGCGTTCACCGATCGCGAGGCGCAGCGGCTCCTCATCGAGATCGACTGCGCGATCGGCCGCCGCGATACCGCGAGGGAGAAGTGCAAACTGCTGTCGCACGCCTACCGTCTCGACGGACGGACCGACGTCGCCGAAGACGTCGAGCGGATCGCCCGGATCCTCTAGCGCGCCTCGCGCGTTACGCGGTCGCGAACGGTCGCGTCGGCCCGCGGCCGAAGGCCCGGAGAATGAACGCCAACACCAGTCCGGCGATGAAGCCGCCGATGTGCGCGAAGTACGCGACGCCGCCGCCGGTGGAGTCGGTCGTCGCGATCGACCCGAATCCTGAGATGAATTGGATCAGCGCCCACAGGCCGATCATCATCAGCGCCGGCACCTCCTGGACGAAGCGGAACCCGATCAGTACGCGCACCTTGTTCTGCGGGAAGTACACGAGATAGGCGGCGAGCACGCCGCTGATCGCGCCGGATGCGCCGAGGCTCGGGATGACCGAATTCACGTCGGTCGCGATCTGCGCCGCGGACGCGATCACGCCGCAGACGAGATAGAAGGCGACATACAGCAACGAGCCGAGCCGCCGCTCGACGTTGTCGCCGAAGATGAAGAGGAAGAGCATGTTCCCGCCGAGGTGCGCCCAGCCGCCGTGCATGAACATCGACGTGAACAGCGTCAGCCAGATCGGACTCGGGCCCGGCGCTTCCACGAGCGTCTCGACGCTGCCGTCGGGAAGCGTGATCGGAACGGGGCCGACCAGGTCGATGCCGGTCGTGATCTCCTTCGGGATCGTGCTGAAGCCCATCGTGAACGCGTCGCTCGGCAGCTGGAGCAGCACGAAGACAAGGACGTTGATCGCGATGATCGCGATGTTGACGATCGGGAGCCCGCCCGGCTCGTCCTGATCTCCGATGGGGAGCATGCGGCGGCAGTATGCACGTCGCCTGCCCCGGGAGATTTTTCCCCGTAAACTTGACCCACCCGACCGGCGTCGATGGCGTCGCGGTACGCGTCGTTGGCAGGCGACGTGGGCCGCTACGCGTCCTCGTCGCCGTCGTCGGTCGACATCGGCGAGCGAGCTCGCCGTGTCGACCTCCTAGGCGACGTAGCCAAGTGGTAAGGCAGAGGTCTGCAAAACCTTCATCGCGGGTTCGATTCCCGCCGTCGCCTC
>JBDUCG010000148.1:0-5243 GCA_040003565.1 Chloroflexota bacterium
GTGGCCAGGAGAAGGGTCGCCGCACGGGCACCGAGAACGTCGCCGGCATCGTCGGCCTGGGCATCGCGCTACGCGTCGCCGCGGAGCGTCGCACGACCGAGTCGGCGCGGCAGGCGCGCCTGCGCGATCGGATCATCGACGCTGTGCTCGCGCGCGTGCCCGACGCGGTCCTCACCGGGCATCGCACGGAGCGACTCCCGAACAACGCCTCGTTCTGCTTCCCGGGCACGCAGGGCGAATCGCTCATCGTCGCGCTCGATCTCGCTGGCTTCGCCGCCTCGAGCGGCTCCGCGTGCACGTCGGGCGATACCGAGCCGTCGCACGTGCTGCTGGCGCTCGGCCTGGAGCGGCACGTCGCGCAGGGCTCGCTGCGACTCACGGTCGGACGCGGGACGACCGACGACGACGTCGACCTCCTGCTCTCCGCCCTGCCGACGATCGTTGCTCGCCTCCGCGACGCCTCGGCGGTGTCGGTTTGAGCGGACAGGTGTTCGTCGCGATGAGCGGCGGTGTCGATTCGTCGGTGGCTGCCGCACTGCTGGTCGAACGCGGTGAGGACGTCGTCGGCGTGTGGATGCGTCTGACGCCCGGTGGTGCGGACGACGATGCCCCGCGCTGCTGCGGCACCGACCAGGCCGGCGAGGACGCGCGGCGCTCGGCGGCGACGCTGGGCATTCCCTTCTATGCGCTCGACTACGCGGAGGTGTTCGGGACGCAGGTCGTGGACCGCTTCGTCGACGCGTACGCCTCTGGCGAGACGCCGAATCCCTGCGTCTCGTGCAACCAGCACGTGAAGTTCGACGCGCTGATGCGCGACGTGGTCGCGAAGTTCGGCGGCTCGCGCCTCGCGACCGGGCATTACGCGCGAGTCACGGACGCAGGTGATGGCACGCGACGCCTGCTGCGCGCGCGCGACGCCGCGAAGGACCAGTCGTACGCGCTGTACATGCTCGGCCAGCGCGAGCTGGCGAGGACGGTGTTCCCGATCGGCGAGCTCGCGAACAAGACCGAGACGCGCGAGATCGCGAAGCGCTTCGGTCTGCCGACCGCGACGAAGGCCGAGAGCATGGACATCTGCTTCGTCGCGGGGGATTACCGCGACCTGGTGCGAAGCCGCGCGCCTCTCGCGTTCGACGCCGGTCCGGTCGAGCGCGTCGATGGCAGCGTCGTCGGCACGCATGCCGGCATCGGCGGGCTCACCGTCGGTCAGCGTTCCGGAACAGGCGTCGCGACGGGCGAACGTCTCTATGTCTTGCGGCTCGAGCCCGACCGATCCGCGGCCATCGTTGGGACGCGCGAGGAGATCACGCGCACCACCTACGAGCTGCGCGACGTGCGCTTCACGCGTGACGTCCGGCCCGGGAACACTTTCGAGACATCGGCCGTGCTCCGCTATCGCGGCACGCCTCTTGCCGCTTCCGTCGACGTGAAGAGCGGCGGCGCAGTCCTTCGACTCGCGGCCCCTGCGCTCGTGGCCCCCGGGCAGGCAGTTGTCTTTTATCAAGAAGACGAGGTCCTGGGGGGCGGAGTCGTCCGCGCCGGCAGCCCGGACTAAGACCGGGTCATGCGCGCGCTCTTCCGGATGGCGGCGATCGCGGTCGCCGGCGCCGCCCTCTACTACGCCGGTCTCCTCAACAGCATCGTCATCCAGCGTCCCGACCGGCCTGGGGCGATCGCCGTCGTCATCGCGATCGGCGCCGCGATCGTCGTGCTCATCGCGGCCGCGCGAGGCACGGGAGTGGGCGACGCGGAAACGCGACCGCAGCACACACGCCTTCATCGCGCGGCCTGGCTCTTCGCGAGCGTCATGGCCCTGGTCTCGCTCGCGTGGATCTCCGACGTCCCGCGCCAGCGCTCGTGGGACTGGACGCCGTACCACAACGACGCGATCGCGCTGAACGACTGCGCGGCTCGGCTCGTCCTCCAGGGCCGCGACCCCTACGCCTCGCTCGACATCTTCGATTGCTACGCGCAGCTCGGCATTGGCGCCGATCGCACGACCCCGCTGAAGCTCGGCCAGTTCGCAGATGTCGCCGTGTATCCCACGGATGACCAGCTCGACGCGACGTGGGACCTCAGGGCTCGCACGGGCGGTAACGTCGAGTTCGTGACGCGCCCGTCGTATCCCGCGCTGTCGTTCCTCCTGATCATCCCCTTCGTGGCGCTCGGCTGGGACACCAATCGCCTCTACGTGCTCTGTCTCATCGCCGCGATGGCGCTCGTGGTCTTGCGAACGCCGGTCGGCCTGCGGCCCTTCATGCTGACCGCGGTCCTAGGCGCGGCGTCCCTGGCGGCATTCACGGTCAGCGGCAGCGCGGACCTGTTGTACGTCCTGCCCCTCGCCGCGGCCTGGCTCTGGCGCGAGCGGCGCTGGAGCGCGCTCGCGTACGGTGTCGCCGCGGCGACCAAGCAGCTGGCGTGGTTCTTCGCGCCCTTCTATCTCATCGCCGTCGTCACCATGCATGGGTGGCGCGAAGGTGTGCGTCGCGCGGCGATCGCGGCCGCGGTCTTCGCGGCGACGAACCTGCCGTTCATCCTGTGGCATCCGCGAGATTGGCTGGAGGGCGTGACGACGCCGATCTCGGATCCGATGTTCCCGCGCGGGGCGGGCATCATCTTCCTCGGGACGAACGGGGGACTTCCCTTGCTCCCGTCAACTGCGTACCTGGCGCTCGAGGGGCTCTGCGCGCTCGTATGCCTCGCGGTCGCATGGCGGTCGCGGCGTACGAGCCCCGAGCTCGGTGTCGTGCTGGCGCTCGTGCCGTTGTTCTTCGCGTGGCGCAGCCTCTTCTCCTACTTCTTCCTCATCCCGCTCTTCGCCGCCGTCGCGGTGGCGCGCATGCCGCTCGGCGATCTCACGCCTGAGCGCGCGCGGGCGGCGGGAGCGCTCACTCTCTTCGCGATTCCGGCCCGCCGTCTTGCGCTCGTAGCGAAGCGCGGCCGCGCCGCCTAGTGCCACCGGCGCTGATCCCACTCGCGCTCGTCGCGATCGGGGTCCCGGCCGCGATGCGCGCGGCGCTCGGCCGTCCTCGCTCGCTCGGCGCGGCCTGGGTCCTCTCCGCAGCGGCTGTCGCGCTCGCGCAGGCCGCGGGGGAGCTCACTGGCACTCGACTCGGCGTGTTGGGAGACGCTCACTTGCTTCTCGCCGCGGTGGCGGCGCTCATCGCGGCTTTCGCCGTAAGCGTCGCGGAGCCACATCGCAGGGGTTAAGGTCATAAGTGACGAACGACAAATAAGAGGAGACAAGCCATGGGATTCCTTATCGGTCTGCTCACCGGCGCGGTCGCCGCGCTGCTGTACGCGCCGAAGACCGGCGACCTGACGCGCGAGGAGCTGCGCGTGCGGAGCGAGGAGCTCAAACGACGCGCCGACGAGCTGCAGAAGATCGCGAACGATCTGTCGCAGCAGGCGCAGGTCAAGGGCCGCGAGCTCGTCGATGAAGCCAAGCGCCAGTGGGACCGTTCCGGCGTAGGCCAGCGCACGGCCGTTAGCGGCCCTCGCAGCGACGAAGGCGGTCCGACCACGAAGTCCTGACGCTAAACTCAAGCTCACGGCTGGGGAACGCGGGGAGCTGACCTTGTGGTCGCCCCGCGTTTTTCTTTACTCGCGAGCGAAGGAGTAGGGCCCGATCGAAAGCGCCGAGATCAGGGAGAAGTTCATCAAGTTCTTCGAGGAGAAGGGCCATACGCGCATGCCTAGCTGGCCGCTGATCCTGAAGGACGACCCGAGCGTCCTCTTCACCAGTGCCGGAATGCAGCCGCTGGTGCCCTACTTCCTCGGCAAGAAACAGCCGCCGGCCAAGCGGATCGTCGCGGTGCAGAAGGTCTTCCGCGCGACGGACATCGACGAGGTCGGCCGCGACGGGTATCACCAGACCTTCTTCGAGATGCTCGGGAACTTCGGCATCGGCGATTACTGGAAGAAGGAAGCGATCGAGTGGGGGTGGCAGCTGCTCACCGAGGTGTTCGGCTTCGACGGCACGAAGCTCGTCGCCACCGTGCACACCAGCGACGACGAGGCGTACGAGATCTGGACGAAGACGCTGGCGCTCCTGCCGCCGGAGAAGATCTTCCGCCTCGGCGACGAAGCGAACTTCTGGGCGCCGGGGCCGACCGGCCTCTGCGGACCGGACAGCGAGGTCTTCATCGACAAGGGTCCGCAGCCGGGCGTCGCGCCGCATACCTGCGACCCCAGCGAGAACTGCGGGCGCTGGCTCGAGATCTGGAACTTTGTCTTCCAGCAGTACGACCGCAAGGCCGATGGGACACTCACGCCGCTCGCGAAGAGGAACATCGATACCGGCGCCGGCCTCGAGCGCCTCACGCAGGTGCTTCAGGGCGTCCCCGGCGACACGTACCGGACCGACCTCTTCCAGCCGCTGGTGAAGAAGATCGAATCGCTCTCGGGCAAGACGTACGGCATCGATCGCGAGACCGACGTGTCGATCCGCATCGTCGCCGAGCACTCACGCGCGGCGACGTTCCTCATCGCCGACGGGATCGTGCCCTCCAACGAGTTCCGTGGCTACGTCCTCCGCCGGCTGATACGTCGCGGGGCATTGCACGGACGGCGGCTCGGCCTCAAGACCGGCGCGCTCGCGACGCTCGGCGGCGAGGTCGTGAAGACGATGCAGAAGCACTACCACGAGCTCACGAAGGCGCGCGATCGCATCGCGCAGGTGATCGCCGACGAAGAGGACAAGTTCGAGCGAACCCTCGCCAACGGTCTCACGCTTCTGAACGAGGCGATCGCGCGCGCGAAGGCGCAGGGCCAGAAGTGGATCGACAGCGACACGGCGTTCCGGCTGTCCGATACCTACGGCTTCCCGCTGGAGATGACGAAGGAGATCGCAGCGAGCAGCGGCCTCACCGTCGACGAGCGCGGATTCAACGAGCTCCTCGAGGGGCAGCGCAGCCGCAGCCGGGCGACCGCGAAATTCACGCAGGACGCCATGCGCTTCGGCCAGTTCTACTCACTGCTCCGCGAGACACAGGGTCTGCGCAGCGAGTTCACCGGCTACGACGAGCTCGCGACCGACGCGAAGATCGTGTCCCTGGTGGTCGGCGGATCGCGGGTCGAGCTTGCGCACGAGGGCGCGGACGTGGAGATCGTCCTCGACCGCACTCCCTTCTATCCGGAGGGCGGGGGACAGGTCGGCGACCGCGGCACGGTCACGACCGACGAGGGACGGGCCATGGTCGCGGACACGCAGACCGCGGCGCCGGGCGTGATCGTGATGAGCG
>JBDUCG010000149.1:0-5214 GCA_040003565.1 Chloroflexota bacterium
ATCCAGATCGACGAGCCCGCGATCCACGCGCGGCCGGAGGAGATCGAGATCGCCATCGAGGCGATGGGAGTGGTCACGCAGAACCTCGATGCGAAGACGGTCTCGCACATCTGCTACGGGGACTTCGCCGCGATCTATCCCAAGGTCCTCGAGCTGCCGGTCGACCAGCTCGACCTCGCGATGGCGAACTACGGCTACCGCTGGCTCGAGCTGTTCGACAAGAACCCGTTCACCAAGGAGCTCGCGATCGGCATCGTCGACGTGCACTCGCACGAGACCGAGTCGGTGGCGACCGCGGCGGAGGGGATCCGCAAGGGACTGCGTTACGTCTCAAAGGAACGCCTCCTGCCGCATCCCGACTGCGGCTTGAAGACGCGCACGGTCGAGGAATCAGAGGAGAAGTGCCGCGTCGTCGTCGAGGCGACTAAGGTCATCCGCAAAGAGCTCGCGCGGCAAGCGACGCCGGCGTAGTGCTGGACTAGAGTTCCGGCGTGGCCAGCCTCGTCGAGGAAACGACCGATCTCCTGCAGCACCTCATCCGCAACGAGTGCGTGAACGACGGCACAGTTTCGTCGGGACACGAGCTGCGCAGCGCCGACACCCTCGCGAGCTACCTTCAGGCGCCGGGCGTCGAGATCAAGCGGTACGAGCCCGAACCCGGGCGGGGAAGCCTCGTGCTGCGCATCGAAGGGAGCGACCCGAAGGCGCCCTCGCTCCATTTCATGGGGCACACCGACGTCGTTCCGGTGACGCGATCGGGTTGGCGGCACGATCCATTCGGCGGCGATCTGATCGACGGCGAGGTGTGGGGCCGCGGCGCGATCGACATGCTCGACGTCACCGCCTCGATGGCCGTCGCGGTGCGTCGCCTCGTGACCGGCGGGTTCCGTCCGAAAGGCACGTTCATCTACTCCGCGGTCGCGGATGAGGAGGCGATGGGGACCTACGGTGCGCAGTGGCTGGTCGAGCACGCCTGGGACGACGTGAAGAGCGACTTCCTGGTCACCGAGTTCGGCGGCGCCCGCTTCCCGATGGGCAAGGGCGCGAAGCTGCCGATCATGACCGCGGAGAAGGGTTCCCAGTGGACGCGGCTGCGCGTGAAGGGAACGCCCGGCCACGGCTCGATGCCGTTCAAGTCGGACAACGCGCTGGTGAAGGCGTCCGAGATCATCACGCGCGTCGCGCGGTACAAGGCGCCGCTGCACCTTCAGGAGCTCTGGCGCTCGTTCGTCGACGGGATCGATCTCGGCACGGTCGAGCGCATGGCGCTCACGAATCCGGCGGCGTTCGACGTCGCGCTCGAGCGCGCGCCAGAAGGTACTCAGCCGATGCTCTACGCGGCAACGCGAACCACGTTCTCGCCGAACATCGCGCATAGCGGCGTGAAGGTGAACGTGATCCCCGACAGCGCGGAGGTGGACATCGACATCCGCACGCTGCCGGGCGACGATGGCGAAGGCGTGCGCAAGATGCTGCGCGATGCGATCGGCGACCTTTGGAAGGATGTCGAGGTCGTGCACGAGGGCAGCAACCCGGCGAGCTCGTCGGCGATCGGCACGCCCCTGTGGGATGCGCTCACGCGCGTGACACAGCGGCTCATCCCGGACTCCACGACCGTGCCGTTCCTCATCGTCGGCGCCACCGACGCGCGCTTCTTCCGGCGCAAGGGCGTCGTGTCGTACGGCTACGGTCTGATGAGCGACAAGATCCCGTTCGGACAGTTCGCGAAGATGTTTCATGGGAACAACGAGCGAGTGGACCAGGAAACCCTTCGACTGATGAGCGAACTCTGGGAGCAGACGGCGCGGGAGTTCGTCGGCTAGCGCGCGAGCGCGGTCTGCAGCTTTCCGGCGACCTGCTCCGCCTCACCCGCCGCGTACCGTCGCCGGATCCACATTCCCCGCCCCGGCGAGAAAAGGCCGTCGCCCTTGCGCCTCGGCACGACATGCAGGTGGACGTGCGGCACGCTCTGGCTGATGCGCGTGTTCACCGCGATGAATGAGCCGTCCGCGCCGAGCGCCGCGCCGAACGCGATGGACAGCCGTCGCGCGAGCACGAACAACGGACCGATCTGGTCCTCGGGCATGTCCTCGATCGTCTCGAAATGGCGGACCGGCACGACGAGCGTGTGACCGGGGGCGACCGGAGCGTGGTCCAGGAACGCGACCAGGCGCTCGTCGCGCCACACCGAGAGATGCTCCGCCCCGGCGACGACGGCGCAGAACGCGCAGCCGGCCGCCACGCTACCGGCCGTACAGCTCGAGCACCTCGCGGCGGAACGGAACGCCGGCCTTGCTACGCAGGCGCTCGAACTCGTCGAGGTCCCACTCGCCGACGAACGTGACCGCCACGCCGGCCTCGCCGGCGCGCCCGGTGCGGCCCACGCGGTGGGTGAAGGTCTCGGCGTCCTCGGGCAGGTCGTAATTGATGACGTGACTGATGTCCTCGATGTGCAGACCGCGCGCGGCGAGGTTGGTGGCGATGAGCACTTTGATCTCGCCGCTGCGGAACTGGTCCAGCGTCCGCTCGCGTTCGCGCTGCGAGAGATCGCCATGGATCGCGGCGACCTTGTGGCCGCGCCGCTTCAGCTCGTCGAACAGCTTGTCCACGCCGCGCTTGGTGTGGCGGAACACCAGCACCTGATCGGTCTCCCAGCGGCGGAGGAGCTCCGCGAGCGCTTTCGGTTTGTCCTGGTCGAGGACCTCGACGTACACCTGCTCGATCTGCTCGAGGTTGCGCTGACCGGGGTCGATCGCGATCTGCGCCGGGTCCTTGGTGAACCGGTGTGCGAGATCGCGGACCTCGCCCGATAGGGTCGCCGAGAACAGCGCCGTCTGCCTCTTCGCTGGGCACAGACGCAGCAGCTTGCGCACGTCCGGCGCGAAGCCCATGTCGAGCAGGCGGTCGGCCTCGTCCAGCACGACGACGCGAATGCCTTCGAGGAGGAGCGTGCCGCGCTCGATGTGGTCGAGCAGGCGTCCGGGTGTCCCGATGACGATGGGCACACCGCGTTTCAGTGCGCGTTCCTGCGGGCCGTAGGGGACACCGCCGTAGATGGCGACCTCGTGTGTGTGCCGGAACTTGCCGAGTGTGCCGAACTCGCGCGTCACCTGGACGGCGAGCTCGCGCGTCGGCACCACGACCAGCGCCTGCGGTCGCTTCTCGTCGGGGTCGATGCGTTCGATGATCGGGATGGCGAACGCCGCGGTCTTGCCGGTGCCGGTCTGCGCCTGAGCGAACAGATCGCGCCCGGCGCGCAGCACGGGGATCGCCTCCTGCTGCACCGGGGTCGGCGCCATGAAGCCGAGCTCATCGATCGCGCGCGCGATGTCGGGATGGACCTCGAGCGTGCCGAAGCGTCCGGTGGCGACCGTCACACCTCGCGGAGCCGCTGGCGCTCGTCCAACATCGTCCTCATCCACGTCAAGTATCCATCGGACATCGCGGCTATGCTCGGCATGTGCCCGGATCGTTCCGTGTCGCGCGCGTCCTCGGCATCGATATCCGCATTCACATCTCGTGGGTGCTGATCTTCCTCCTGGTGCTGCTGTCCCTCGCCGATCAGGTGTTCCCGGAGTCGTATCCGCAGTGGTCGCAGCAGAAGACCTTCATCGTTTCGGCGATCGCCGCCTTCCTGTTCTTCGCCTCGGTCCTCCTGCACGAGCTGGCGCACGCGATCGTCGCGCGGCAGTTCAAGATGTCGGTCTCGTCGATCACGCTCTTCCTACTGGGTGGCGTCGCGAACCTCACCAAGGAGCCACCGAGCGCGAAGGCCGAATTCTTCATGGCGGGAGCGGGGCCGCTCACGAGCTTTGCCATCGGCGGACTGGGTCTGCTCGTGCAGCAGGCCGTGACCAACAACATGGATCGCTTCCCCACGCTGCAGCCGGTCGAAGCCGTCGCGGGCTACCTGGGATTCATCAACATCGCCGTCGGCCTCTTCAACCTGGTGCCGGGCTTTCCGCTCGACGGCGGTCGCGTGCTGCGTTCGATCATCTGGGGCCTGCGGCACGATCGTGTGGCGGCAACGCGCATCGCCGCGCGCGGAGGCCAGCTGGTCGCCGGCCTCATGGTCATCTACGGGGGGTCGCGCGTGCTGAACGGCGAGGCGGCGGGTGGTCTGTGGCTCGGTCTCATCGCGTATTTCCTTTACAGCGCGGCCTCCCAGGCGTTGCAGCAGGAGCGAGTCACCGCGGCGGTCGGCGACGTTCGCGTCGGCCAGCTGATGACGACCGACTTCCGCTCCGCACCCGCCGGTATACCGATCGGACAGCTCATCCGCGACCTCGTGCTTCCGCACAACCTCCAGGCCATCCCGGTCGTTGCGCACGAACGACTCGTCGGTCTCGTCACGATCGCGGATCTGCGTAAGGTCGAGCAGGACCAATGGGCGACAACGCCGGTGGACGCGGTGATGACGCCCGTGTCGGATCTCGCGACGGTCTCGCCGGACGAGCAGCTCGCCGCCGCGCTCGACCGCTTCGGCAGCGGAGATCTTCCGCTGTTGCCCGTCGTCGACCGCGGCTCGCTCGTCGGAGTGCTGTACCGCGAGTCCGTCGCCGGCTACGTGCGCATGCGCGAGATGCTTGGCTTCGACGCGCGACGATAACCGTGGGCGAGCTGGTCGCCGCGCGATATGAGGACGAGCTCGAGGCCGAGACCGCGGCCGGATACCTGCGCTCGATCGGCATCGAGACGCGCGTGCGGTTCCAGGCGCAGCTGGGTCTGCCACGTTCGACGGTCCCGATACGAGTCGTGGCGCCGTTCGGCGACTTCGAGCTGCTCGTCGCGCACGCGGATCTGCCGCGGGCTCGTGAGGCGCTGGCGACCGCGGGACCGCCGCCGCCGCGGCCGCAGCGTTATCGCTGGCTCGGCTGGGTCCTGATCCTCGTGATGCTCGCCCCGCTGCTGATCAACTGGATCGCAAACCTGGCGAGATTCAGATGACGGTGGTCGCCTGACCTAGATCGCCAGCGCGAGCGCGATCTGCGCCGCGACGCGGGCGTTCGCGCGCAGCAGCGACAGGTTGGCGGCGAGGCTGCGCCCGCCGGTCGCGTCGCTGAGCTGTGCGAGCAGGAACGGTGTAAGGGCCGCACCGCGAACTCGCTGCGACTCGGCGCGCTCGAGTGCGCGCGCGACCTCGGCCTCCGCATCGCGCCGGTCGAGCGCGTCGGGCGCCGCGATCGGGACGGCGATCACGATCCCCGCGCCGCG
>JBDUCG010000150.1:0-5205 GCA_040003565.1 Chloroflexota bacterium
GGGCCCGCTCGCGCAGCCCGTGGCCGCTCGGCTACGGCCTGGCCTGCTGCGCGATGGAGATGATCGCCACCGGCGCCTCCCATCACGACCTGGCTCGCTTCGGCGCGGAGGTGTTCCGGTCCAGCCCGCGCCAGGCGGACGTGATGATCGTCGCCGGCACGGTGACCCACAAGATGGCGCCGCGTCTGCGCCGCCTGTTCGAGCAGATGCCGGAGCCGAAGTGGGTGATCGCCATGGGCAACTGCGCATCCTCGGGCGGCGAGTTCTGGGACAGCTACGCCACGCTGCAGGGCGTCGACACGGTCGTGCCCGTCGACGTGTACGTGCCAGGCTGCCCGCCGCGACCCGAAGCGCTCCTCGAAGGCGTTCTGCGTCTCCGCGAAAAGATCGCAAAGGGCGGATAACACTGAGCACTACCGACACCGAGCTGCGGCAGGTCCGCGAGGGTGCCGGCGTCGAGCTTCCGGTCATCGAGGACGAAGGCCTCGAGACCGAGGAGCTGATCCTGAATTTGGGGCCACAGCATCCATCGACGCACGGCGTGCTGCGTCTGGTGCTGCGGCTCTCGGGCGAGAAGGTCGTCGAGTGCATCCCGGTCATGGGGTACCTGCACCGCGGCCTCGAGAAGATCTACGAATGGCGCACCTACCACCAAGGCCCGCGGTACGCTGACCAGGCGGATTACCTCGCCGCGATGCTGAATGAGCACGCGTACGTCGGCGCCGCGGAGGCGATCGGGGGCATCGAGGTGCCGCGCCGCGCGGAGTTCATTCGCGTGATCGTCGACGAGATGTCGCGCAGCGCCGCCCACCTCCTTTGGCTCGGCGCATACGGCCTCGACCTCGGTGCGACGACGCCGATGCTGTGGTGCGTCCGCGACCGCGAGGAGATCCTCGACCTCATCGAGGAGCTGTGCGGCTCGCGCATCAACCACAACTTCTTCCGTCCCGGCGGCGTCGTGTACGACCTTCCGCCGGGATGGCTGTCGAAGCTGACGCGGTTCCTCGACCGCTGGGCGAAGCACATCGAGGACGACTACGTGCAGCTCCTCGAGGGCAACGAGATCTTCCTCGAGCGTACCGTCGGCATCGGCCGCGTCCCCGCGGATGTCGCGAAGCAGTACGGGCTGACCGGTCCGATGTTGCGCGGCTCTGGCGTGCGCTGGGACCTGCGCGTCGATCGACCGTATTCGATCTACCCCGAGCTGAAGTCGATGGAGCCCGTCGTCTTTGCCGACGGTGACGCGTTCGCGCGCTACAAGGTCCGCGTCGGCGAGATGCGCCTCGCGATCGCGCTCATCCGCGAATGCATCGACAAGATCCCCGGCGGCGCCGTACGCGCGCGCCTCGGCCACGTGTGGAAGTGTCCGAAAGGCGAGGCGTACTACACCGTCGAGGGCGCGAAGGGCGAGGTCGGCTTCTACATGATCAGCGACGGCCGCAGCCCGAACCCGTTCCGCGCGAAGATGCGCGGCGCGTCGTTCGTGAACCTGCAGATCCTGCCCTGGCTTCTCAAGGGCCGTCTCGTCGCCGACGTGATCGCGATCCTCGGATCCATCGACATCGTTCTCGGCGAGGTCGACCGCTAGATGTTCGGGATCATCAGCGGCATGTTGCGAACACTGGAGCACTTCGTGCGACCGCGTCCCGTCACGCGCAAGTACCCCTATGAGAAACGCGTCCTCCCCGAGCGCAGCCGCGGCCTCATCGCGCTGCTGCTCGAGCCCGAGACGAGCATCTTCAAGTGCGAGAGCTGCCTGATGTGCGAGAAAGCCTGCCCGCCGCGGGCCATCTCGATCTCGTATTCCTTCCGCAACGCATTCCGGCGCCGCCCGCTCCTCGCGCCGCGCGCGAACTATTACCGGATCCGCATGGTGGCGGCCGCGCCTTATGGTGACCGCCGTCCGATGTCCACGGCGGTCACGACGATCCCCGCCGAAGATGAGACCGAGCTCGATCTCGCGAAGGCGCGCGGCATCCTCGAGCGCGAGAAAGAAGGCGCGGACCGCATGACGCGCGTGCTCTACGGGATCCACGCGGCGTACGGCTACTTGCCGTGGTCGGCCGCGGAGCTCGTCGCGATCGAGTTCGGCAAGACGATGACCGACGTGTACACCGTGGCGTCGCTGCTCTCGAACTTCCGCGGCGCGCCCGAGGGTCAGGGCACCGCGGTGCCACGGGGTGGACGGCGCTTCACCGGAAACCTCGCGATCGCAGGTGCGTGGCCGCCGCAATCGCCGCCGCCCGCGCACGACGAGCTCCACGAGGACGAGGTGCATCACTCCGTCGAGCCCGCATATGCCCGCTAGCACCGCGGCGCGCCTACTCGACGACGCGCGAGTGCCCGCGCAGGGCCGTGCGATAGATCCCGACGCCGCGATCGAGCGCGTCGCCGCGTCCGGTCTGCGTGGTCGCGGCGGCGCGGGTTTCGCGCTCGCAGACAAGCTGCGCGCGGTGCGCGCGAACTCCGTCGGCCGCGAGGCCTACGTCGTCGCGAACGCGTACGACGCCGACCCCGACAGCCCGCTCGCGCGGACGCTCCTCGAAGGTCGCGCGGAGCTGGTCGTGCGCGGCATCGAGATCGCGATGGCGATCACCGGCGCGGCGCGCGCGTTCCTGTATCTGCATCCCGAAGCGGCGGGTGCCCGCAGCGCCGTCGAAAGAGCGCTCGAGGGCCACGACGACATCGAGATCGCCCTCGGCCCGGGCGGCTTCATGGGCGGCGAGGAGAGCGCGCTGCTCAACGTGCTCGAGTCCAAGCGCGCGATGGCGCGGCAGCGGCCGCCGTATCCGGCGCTGCAGGGCTATCTGATGCGGCCGACGCTCGTCTCGAGCGCGGAGACGCTGGCGTGGCTTCCGCTCGTGCTCGAGGGCGCGAAGGCGGACACAAAGCTTGTGGCAGTAACTGGAGTCGTCAAGAAACCGGGGGTCTACGAGGTTCCGCTGGGCTCAACGCTCGGGGACGTACTCGAGCGCGCCGGCAGCGTGCAAAGTCCCTTAAAAGGCATCCACGTCGGGGGACCGACCGGCGGCATCCTCTCGGCGCAGCGCAAGAGCACGAAGCTCGACTACGACGAGCTGAAGGCGGCCGGCACGCACATGGGCTCCGGCCAGGTACGCGCTATCGGGACAGACGTCTGCATGGTGCGCGAGGCCGGGCGGCTCTTCGCCTATCTCGCGAAGGAGAGCTGCGCGATCTGCGTCCCCTGCCGTGTCGGCACCAAACGCGTGCAGGGGATCCTCGAGGGCGTGTCGTCGTCGCTCGGTCGCGACACCGATCTGCCGTGGCTCACCGAGCTCGGGGATCACATGGAGCGCTTCTCGCTCTGCGGCTTCGGCATCACGGCACCGTCCATCCTGCGCACCACGCTGCGCGAGTTCCCCGACGACTACCGCGCGCACATCAGCGAGCTCAAGTGCCCGACCGGCACGTGCACGACGCTCCGCGCGCGCCGCTACGAAACGATGGTCCAGCCGTGAGCGAGCAATGCCAGGCGTGCAGCGGGTTCATCGAGCGACGTCCCGACGGGATCTGGCGGCATCTCGCGCGCTGGGAGCCGTGCATCAGCGCGCGCCCGCGGACGCGGAGCGCGACGCTGCTCAGCGACGACCAGCGCCGGGCGCTCGCCGACTACCTCTCGCTGCGCATCGAGCAGAGCGAATGGAAGTACTGGGTCGTCGGCGGCGTCGTCGCGTTCTACCTCGCGCTGCTGTCGCGCGGCGACTGGCGCATCTTCGCCGCCGGGCTCGTGATCGGCGCGGTCACGACCGCGTCGATCATCGCGACGGTCGAGTACGCGCATGCGCTCCTGCGGCGCGAGACGACGCTCATCCGCGTCACCGGCTCGCTGGTCGTGGAGACGCGCAAGGATTCTGAGAAGGAGAAGCGCTTCGTTCGCGTCGACGGACGCGAGCTCGTCCTCGACGGCGAGGTGCGCGTCGGGCGCGAGCTCGGCGGCATCGAATACACCGAGAAGCGCGGATACCCGCTCGCGATCTGGGACCGCGACGGTGACCTGATGTGGCATCGACCCGAGTACGAGCCCGCACCGCTCATCGCCGATACGATGGTCCTCACCGCATGAGTCTTCTCGAGCGCTACCTCCAGCCCGGCGAATCCCAGCTGCCGACGGTCTCGCACAGCGGCGAGATCCCGTCGGGCCAGCCGACGTGCACGATCACGATCGACGGCCAGGAAGTCACCGCGATCCCCGGCGAAGCGATCCTCCGCGCCGCGCAGCGCGCCGGATTCAACGTGCCGACCCTCTGCGACGACGAGAAGCTCGCTCCGGCCGCCGCGTGCCGCATGTGTCTCGTGGACATCGAGGGCGAGGACCGCCCCCTGCCGTCGTGCCACATCGCGGTCGAGCCGGGCATGAAGATCGTCTCGAGCTCGGACGCGCTCTTCAAGCTGCGCAAGCAGAACCTCGAGTACATCCTCAGCGATCACAACGCGTACTGCATGCCGCCGTGCCAGATCAGCTGCCCGACGCACATCGACATCCCCGGCTACCTCGAGCTCATGGCGAAGGGGCAGCACGTCGAAGCCGCACGGCTCGTCAAGGAAGTGCTGCCCTTCCCGTACGCCCTCGGGCTCGTCTGCCCGAAGCCGTGCCAGGAAGTCTGCCGCCGCGGTCTCGTCGAAGAGGAGATCGCGATCTGCCAGTGCCACGGCTACACCGGCGAGCTCAGCATGGAGATGGATCAGGCGCCGACGCCGTTCCCGCAGCTGCCGGCCACCGGCAAGCGCGTCGCCGTCGTCGGTGCCGGACCCGCGGGCCTGACCGCGGCGTACTACTCGGCGCTCAAGGGTCACGCGGTGACCGTGTTCGACATGCAGGCCAAGCAGGGCGGCATGCTCCGCTACGGCATCCCCGAATACCGCCTGCCGAAGGTGAAGCTCGACAAAGAGCTCAACTCCGTCTGGCAGCTGCGCGACACGGAGTTCAAGGGCGGCATGAAGCTCGGCCGCGACTTCACCGTCGATCAGCTCATCGCGCAGGGCTACGACGCGGTGTTCCTCGGCATCGGCGCCTGGAGCAGCAACGAGCTGCGCATCCCGGGTGAGGAGCTCCCGGGCGTCATCGAGGCCATCAACTACCTGCGACAGAACGCGGAAGGCGATCCAGTCCCGGTGGGGAAGGGGAACAGGGTCGTCGTGATCGGCGGCGGGTTCACCACCTTCGACTGCGCGCGCACCTCGCGG
>JBDUCG010000151.1:0-5200 GCA_040003565.1 Chloroflexota bacterium
TTACTTCGTCATCTGGTGATCGATGCGCGCGCGACCGCTGAGCATCCGCGAGACCGAGTGCTGCTCGGGGTAGCCCGCCTTCACGAAGAAGATCTCGAAGAAGCCTTCCTTCGCGAACACCGAGCCAAGGTCGAGGAGATACCAGCCATCTTTGTCAGTGCGAGCCCAGCAGACCGAGCCGGGTTTTCCGGGCGTGATGCAGACCTGGTCGACCGCCGCGCCGCTCGCGGCGTCGGTCACGCGCCCGATCATCGCGAAGGTGCTCGCGTTCGCGAAGAGCTGCTCCTCTTTCTTCGCCTCGAGCCGCGTCACGTAATCGCCGGTCGCCTTGTCACAGGCGATGCCGGCGGCCAGATCCTTCTTCCAGGTCGTGAGGTTCTCGGTGTCGAATGGCGAGAGCCCCGAGACGGTGCGCGTGGGATCCGGACAGCCGAGCGTGGTCGACGGCGCCGGCGTCGCCGGCGTCTGGGAGCAGGCGGACAGGGCCACAGCGAGCACCGCGGCGAGCGCCAGCGAGCGGCCCATCTCGCCATATGCTGAGGCCGTGAGGGACAAAAGGGGAAACGGCCCCGAGCGCGACTGGGGGAACATCGACTGGTCCAACCTCGATCTCTCGTCCCTCCGGACGCGCCGCGGCAACACGCCGCGACCGCCGTCCCGGCGGGCGGTCGCCATCACGATCGTCGTGCTTCTTCTCTTCCTCGTGCCGCTGCTCCTGCTGCCACTGAACGAGTTCCTCACCGATCTCCTGTGGTTCCGTAGCCTCGGTCTCGAGGACGTCTACCTCCGCCGCTACACCGCGGGCTTCTGGGCGTTCGTCGCGTTCTTCCTGATCTTCTTCGTGATCGCGATCCCGAACCTGTATCTCGCGCTCCGCCCGCAGGTCCCGCGCGTCGTCGTCGACGCGGAGCGGCCGCGCTCATCGGCGCTCGCTCAGACGCTGCGCCTGCTCTGGGTCATCACCATCCCCGCGTTCTTCTTCGGCCTCGCCGGCGGCGACCAGTGGGACCAGCTCCTGCGCTGGCTCAACGCCGTCCCGTTCGGCGTCACCGATCCGTTGTTCGGCAAGGACGTCGGCTTCTACTTCTTCACACTGCCGGTGCTCGAGTTCGCGCGCGGGTGGGCGATCGCCGCTCTGCTGGTCATCGCGCTCGGGGTCGTGGCCCTCTACACGGTGCGCGGCGTGATCGGCGTCGCGACGAGCTCGATCTCGCGCGGCGATCTCGGCGTCGCGGGCCGCACCGCGCTCGCGCTCGCGCGGCCGGCGCGCGCGCACCTGTCGGTGCTCGGCGGCATCTTTCTGTTGCTTGTCGCCGCGGGCTACCTCCTCGACCAGTACGACCTGCTCTTCCGCACCGAGCCGGTCCTGACCGGCGCGGGCTTCGCGAGCGTGAACGCGCGCATCCCCGCGCTCACGATCCTCGCGGTCATCGTCGGCATCGCCGCGCTCGCGTGCTTCGCGAACGCGTTCGCGCGGACCGTGTGGGTCCTGGGCGGTGCGATCGTGGTCTGGTTCGCCGCGACCGTGCTCATCAACGGCGTGTATCCCGCGATCGTGCAGAACTTCATCGTCGCGCCCGACCAGTTGAACAAGGAGCGTCCCTACCTCGAGCGCAACATTGCCGCGACGCGCGCGGCGTACTCGCTCGACAAGATCGAGGAGTCGCTGTTCAACGTTGCCGACACGCCAAGCCAAGCAGAAGCGACGCGCGAGTTCTCCGACACGCTGTCGGTGCGGCTCTGGGACTACCGCCGCCTGATCCTGGCGTTCGACCAGCTCCAGGCGCTGCGCCAGTACTACGACTTCCAGGACGTGGATGTCGATCGGTACGCGATCGGCGGCCGCGAGTTGCCGATCATGCTATCTGCGCGCGAGCTGAACACCACGGCGCTCGCGCAACAAACGTGGGTGAACCGCCATTTGCAGTTCACCCACGGCTTCGGTGCGGTGATGACGCCGGTCGGCGGCGTTGCGGCCGAGGGCCGGCCGCAGTTCCTGCTGAAGGACATCCCGCCGCAGGGTGAGCCGAAGCTCGACGAGCCCCGCATCTACTACGGCGAGCTGACGAACGACTACGCGGTCGTCGACAGCGCGGCGGAGGAGTTCGACTACCCGCAGGAGGGGACGGACGCCCGAACGCGCTACAGCGGCAAGGGCGGCGTCGGGGTCAGCTCGCTCTGGGACCGCCTCCTGTTCACGCTGCGCTTCGGCGAGACGAACCTGCTGTTCAGCGACCAGATCCGCTCCGACAGCCGCCTCCTGTTCCACCGCAACATCGCCGCTCGCGAGCGCCTGATCGCGCCGTTCCTCGAGTACGACAAGGACCCGTATCTCGTCGTCGCAGACGGGAAGCTGTGGTGGATCAACGACGCGTACACGGTTGGGGACCGCTACCCGTACAGCGAACGCTTCGACGAGCTGGTACGCGGCGGGACGCGGGTCGCCGACGGCGGGCTCAACTACATCCGGAACAGCGTGAAGGTCGTCACGAACGCCTACGACGGATCCATCTCGTACTACGTGGTCGACGACACCGATCCGGTCGTGCGCAATCTCCGGGCGATCTACCCGAGCCTCTTCAAGCCGATCACCGATATGCCGGCGACCCTTCGGGCTCACCTGCGTTATCCCGAGGATCTCTTCTCGATCCAGACGCAGGTGTTCGCCATCTACCACATGACCGACATCGACAACTTCTACAACCGCGGCGACGCGTGGCGGATCGCGAACGAGGTGCAGGAGCAAGGTTCGGCGAAGGCGCCGATCGAGCCCTACTACGTGACGACGCGCTTGCCCGGCTCGGATCGCAAAGAGTTCATCCTCTTCGTGCCGATGACGCCGGCGGGCGGACAGCGCGACAACATGGTCGCCTGGATCGCGGGCCGCGCCGACGCGCCTGATTACGGAAAGCTGCGCGTGCTGCGTCTCCCGCAGGACCGCCAGATCTCGGGTCCGCTGCAGACCGAGGGGCGCATCGACGCCGACGCGACGATCAAACAGCAGCTCACGCTGCTCTGTCCGCAGGGCGGTGGATCGCAGTGCTTTCGCGGCAACCTGCTGGTGCTCCCGGTCGGCAACTCGTTCGTGTACGTCGAGGGCCTGTTCGTGCAGGCCACGCAAAGCCGCATCCCGGAGCTGCAGCGGGTGATCCTCGCGACGCAGGGCAAGGTCGTCATGGCCGCGACGTTCGAGGCCGCGCTCGACGCGCTCTTCGGCTCGGGCACCACACCGCCTCCGACGCAGCCGCCACCGGTGACGACGCCGCCGACCGGCAACATCGCGCAGCTGGTGAAGGACGCGACCGATCATTACCAGCAGGCGCAGGACGCGCTGAAGCGGAGCGACTTCGCCGAATACGGCCGGCTCCTAAGGCTGCTCGAGGAAGATCTCGCGAAGCTCCGTGCCGCCACGGGTCAGTAATCGAGCAGCCTTTGCTGCTCTCATCTGCTTGGCCTGATGCTGCGCACAGGCCGCAGTAACAACAAGCCCGCGGTCCTCGCGGCCATCCTCCTCGGCCTCTTCTGGTGCATCGAGGGCATCGACGTCAACGCGCCGCAGCTCGACCGTGTCGTCCTGCTGCTGACCGGTCTCGGTCTGGCGTGGGCCGCGCTGGTGGACACGCCGCTCGTCGCGGGCTGCACCGCGTACTACGCCGTCCTTGTCGCGGCCTCGGAGCGCCTGCATCGCCAGCCGCTGCTCGACGGCAGCGACGTGATGCGGGCGACCGTCGAGTCGCTCGGCGTGGCCTTCGCCGGCGGCAATCCGTACACGCACATCCTGCAGAGCACGATCCCCGTCGGCTCGCCGTTCGTGTATCCGCCAGGCGAGCTGGCGTGGTACGCGGTCCCGTACCTGCTCTTCGGTGACATCACCCGCGTGGACACCTGGGCCGGCATCGCGGTCGTTGCAGCGATCGCGGTCGCGGGACTCCGGATCGGTATGGCCAAGGTTGCGCTGCCGGCGATGCTGTACGCGGCCTGGGGTGTCGCCGGCTTCCGCGCGATCGACGGCCAGAACGACGTCTCGGGCTCATTCCTGGTCGTGGCGGCGCTCGTCGCGCTCGTGTTCGCGGAGCAGGACGGCCGCTGGTCGCGCGGCACGTTCGTTCTGTCGGCGGTGTGCTTCGGCTGGGCCATCGCGTTCAAGCAATTCGCGGTGCTGGTGCTGCCGCCGGTGGTGCGCTACGTCGCGGTCCGCGGCGGCGACTGGCGCCGTTACGCACTGATCGTCGCCGGCGTGGTCGCGGCCTTCGTGTTGCCGTTCTTCGTTCGCGACCCGGGGGCGTTCATCGGCAAGCAGGTCGAGGCGCTCACATTCCACGACGAGATCTGGGGGGCGAACATCCTCAATACGCTCCTGCAGTACGGCGACCCCGCTCCACTCATACCGTTGGTCCTGGTGAGCTCGCTCGCTGGCACGCTGGGTCTCGTCGTCCTCGCCGTGCGCTGGCGCGTCCCTACTCTCGGCGCCGCGGCGCTCGCGGGCGCCGGCATCGTGATGGTCCCGCTGCTCCTCGCGCGCTGGACGACGCAGCCGTATTACGTGTATGTCGGCGCGATCGCGGCCTGCGGCGTGGCACTTCTCGCGTCTAGAATTCGTCCCGAATGAAGGCCCTTCGCGTCGCGGTCATCGGCGCGGGTTACTGGGGCCCGAACCTCGTCCGCAACCTCAACGAGGCGCCGGGCGCGGATCCCGTCGCGGTCGCGGACCTCTCGGATGCTCGGCTCGAGACGATCCACAAACGCTTTCCCGCGGTGCGTACGACCAAGGACCACCGCGAGCTGTTCGCCGATCCCTCGATCGACGCGGTCTGCATCGCCACGCCGGTCGGCACGCATCGGCGCCTTGCCGAAGAAGCGTTCGAGGCGGGCAAGCACGTCTTCGTCGAGAAGCCGATCGCCGCCAACATCGCGGACGCCGAGGCGATCATCCGGGCCGGCGGGCGCGCGCAGAAGACGCTCATGGTCGGCCACACCTTCGTTTACAACCCCGCGGTCGTGAACGTGCGCGAGCGCATCGTGCGCGGCGACCTCGGGAAGATCTACTACGTCGACAGCCAGCGCGTGAACCTCGGCCTGCACCAGTTCGACATCAACGTCCTGTGGGACCTCGGCCCGCACGACGTCTCGATCAGCCTCTACTGGCTCGACGAGGAGCCCGAGTGGGTGCAGTCCGTCGGCGCCTGCTACACGCAGCCCG
>JBDUCG010000152.1:0-5171 GCA_040003565.1 Chloroflexota bacterium
CAGCCGCCGAAGATCTTCCTCGTGAACTGGTTCCGCAAAGGTGAGGACGGACGCTATCTCTGGCCCGGCTACGGCCAGAACATGCGCGTACTGAAGTGGATCATCGATCGCTGCGCCGGCCGCGCCGGCGCGATGGAGACGCCGATCGGCAACACGCCGCGCGTCGGCGATCTCGACCTGCGGGGCATCGACGCGAGCCCCGACGCGATCGCAGCCGCGCTCCGCGTCGATCCCGACGAATGGACGAAGGAGCTCGAGGCACACGCCGACTGGTTTGAGAAGATCGGCGGAACTGTGCCAGAGGCACTGCGTTTGCAGCGTCGCCTGCTTCTCGCGTCGCTGAAGGCGGAACTGACCAACTAGCCAGGCGTACCCTCGACCTCGATGGGACCCTTCGATCGCTTCAACGACCGCGCGAAGCGCGTTCTTGCGCTCGCGCAGGACGAAGCGATCCGCTTCAACCACAACTACATCGGCACCGAGCATCTGATCATGGGACTCATACGTGAGGGTGAAGGCACTGCAGCTCGCGTTCTGGACTCGCTGGGAGTGGACCTCAGCTCTCTCCGCAGGACCATTGATGCGATGGTGGGTCGCGGCGATGCCACAAAGTCCCCGAGCGAGATCACGCTCTCACCGCAGGTCAAGAGCGTCATCAACTTCGCCGTCGACGAGGCTCGAAAGCTCGGCCACAGCCACGTCGGCACCGAGCACCTCCTGCTTGGTCTCGTGCGCGAAGGTGACGAGACGACCGCCAAGAAGGCCCTCGAGTCGCTCGGCGTGACGCTCGAGAGTATCCGGCACCGCGTGATCGCGACCCTCGGCCAACAGCACCCACCAACGGCGGCGCCCTCGGCGGCGCCATCAGCCGGAGGCTTCGCGGGTCCGTTCGACCGCTTCAACGACGGCGCGAAGCGCGTGCTCGCGCTCGCGCAGGATGAGGCGATCCGTTTCAAGCACAACTACATCGGCACCGAGCATTTGCTGCTCGGACTGATTCGAGAAGGCCAGGGTGTTGCCGCGCGCGCCCTGCAGAAACTGGGCGTCGACCTAGCCCAGGCGCGGACCGCGGTGAGCTTCATCATCGGGCAGGGCGACGCCCCCACCGCGCCGAGCGAGATCACGCTCTCGCCGCGCACCAAGAAGATCGTCGAGCTCGCGATCGATGAGGCGCGGAGGCTCGGACATCGCCATGTCGGGACCGAGCACATGCTGCTTGGTCTCGCGCGCGAAGGCGAGGGCATCGCGTCGGGCATCCTGGAGTCCCTGGGGATCACGATGGCGAAGGTCCGCGAAGTCGTGATGGAGATGCTCGGTCTGCCAGAGAGCGCACCGCCCACGCGTGGAACCAGTCGCCAGTACGGTGCCGCGTCCCAGTCCGCGAACCAGGTGCTTCTTCTCGCCGAAGACGAGGCGACCGCCATGCGGCACAACCACATCGGCACCGAGCATCTCCTCCTTGGTCTCCTACGCATGGAGCCCGCGTCGAATCGCGTCCTCACCGATCTCGGCGTGACCCTCGAGCGAGCGCGGGCCGATGTGCTGAAGATCGTGCCGGCGGGACCGGGGGGATCGAGCGGGATGACGATGAGCCCACGTCTCCAGGCGCTCATCGGATACGCCAAGGGTTTCGCTGACGGTGCGGGCACGAGCTACTCAGCGGAGACGCTCCTGCTCGCGCTCGTGTCGGATCCCGCCGGTGTCGGCGCGAAAGTCCTCGAGGCGATGGGCGTGACGGCACAGAAGGTGCGCGAGGCCCTCGAGCAACTGCCCCCGCGCTAGCTCCGGACGGTGATGTCGGGCTGACCCTGAAGTGCGGCGGCGACGCGCGCCTGCGCAGCGGCGCGGTCTGCGGCCTTGACCAGCAGCGTCACGTGATACGTCTCCTCGAGACCCGCGGCGGCGAGCGCGGCACGGTCGGCGCGCACGAGACGGAAGTGCCATGCGAGCGCGACGGCCCCGACCGCGGTGTCGACGCCGAAATGCCACAGGTCATGCCAGAGCGCGAGATCGAAGCGGAACGCGAGCACACCCTTCAACAGGTTGTAGAGGAGCGCCGAGCCGAAAACGAGGACAGCCGCGACGCTGCCCAGGATCGCGAGATACAGGTACACGCGCCGCTGCAGCGAGCGCCGTTCGTCGTCGTCGAGATGCAGCTGCTGCGTGCGCCAGTGGAACGCCCAGGCGGGACCGCCCACGAGGACAAGCGCGATATACGTCGCCGTTTCGCGCGCGTCGTGATTCATGAGGCCGAGCCAGCCGCTGCCGATCGCACCGATGGCGCCCGCCGCGCCGATCGCGGCCATCGCGAGCCCGATCGCGGCGACCAGGTAGTAGTAGGCGCGGCGGACACCCGCGGCCCGGCCGGCCACCGCCTCTCGCGCCGCCTCGCCTTCGATGACGCGGCGGTGGTACCACCACACCCCGGCAAAGACGGCGGCGAACACCACCGGTGTTCCAAGCGCGCGTCCCAGGTCCGCGTCGGTGATGACCTCGCCGAGGGCGCGCGCGAGCAAAGCCGCGATCGCCGAGGTCAGGCCGAAGAGGACCACGAAGGCCGAAACGGCGATGACGAGATACACCGCGAATCTGCGCACGACGGACGCCCGCTCGATCAGGTCGGCGCCGAACGCCACCCGCCGCGCGGGGATCCAGGCCGCGAGCCAGAGCGCGAGACCGGACACGATGCCGGGGATGGCGTTCGCGAGATCGAACAGGAGCGACACACCGCGGTCCGGCACCGGCCGCGACGGAACTCCGGGCGGGAAGACCGGGTCGGGGAACGGGAAAAGCAGGCGTTGCCACATCCCCGCGAGCATCAACGCCAGCGAGAACGCGAAGAAGAGAAGACCGATCACGGCCAGCGCGTAGCGCACGAACTCGCCGAGCTGTGCGGCGCGCGTCGACAGCGCGCCGGTTCCCCGGTCGGCCGCGGCCAAGCGCAGATGGAACACGAGGGCACCGGCTGCCGCGACGGCCATCGCGAGCGCACCGGCGGCACGCGCCTGCCAGGCCGGCTCGAGCGGGAAGAAGCTGCTGTCGCCGACGAGCAGGGCTTGCAGGTCCAGACGCAGCACGCGCTGGCCATAACCGAATACGAGCAGCGCGGTCACGAACACCACGATGTGCAGGTACGCGCTGCGCAGCGCGGAGCCGCGCTCCTGCAGCGAACGCCGCGCCGCGGCGTCGGCGGCCCGGTAGTGCAGGTACCACGCGGGCACGGCGACGAGCAGCAGCGCGATCGCCAGGCTGGCCTGCTCGCGGTACTGCTCGCGCGGTCGGTTGAAGTCCGCGAACACGAATGGCAGTCCAGTGAATCCACCGCTCGGCGCGCCCAGCGCGATCTCTGCGCCGACGCGCAGGAGATTGGCAACGCCGAGGACGATCATGTGGATCGCGACGAGCAGCACGACGTAGAAGTACGCGCGCTGCACCGCGGGCAGAGCGCGCTGGCCTTCGCTCACCACCGCATCATGAGGGCCGGGGCAAGACCTTCAGGAACGCGTTAGCCGTGGGCGAAGTCTCCGCGCCGGCGCGGGTCATGAGATGGATCGCGCGCCTGGGTGCTGGATGGCCATCGACGCGCAGCGCGACGAGCTCGCCCTTCCGTAGCTCGTCATGGACGGCCATCTGTGGCAGGAGCGCCGCTCCCAGACCGGCCGCGACGACGCGCTTGCATGCCTCGGTGTTGTTCAGCTCCATCAGGATGCGCGGCGCGGTCCCTGCTGCGGCAAAGTACGCCACCGTGATCGCATGGAGATACGCGGTCGCGTCGCGCATGACGAGACCGGAGCGCGCGAGGTCCTCGATCCCGACGCGGCCGCGTGAGGCGAACGCGTGCGCGCGGCCGACGACGACGGGCACGGGCTCTTCGAAGAGCGGCCGAGACGCGAGCTCGGGCAGGGCGATGAGCTGGCTGACGAGCGCGATCTCGATCTCGTCGGCGCGCAGCGCCTCCGCGACGGCGTGCGACCGGCCACTGCGAACGTTGATCTCGACGTCGGGGTGGGCGCGCGCGAAACGCGCGAGCGCGACCGGCGCGATGTACAGCGCGAGATCGGTCGCGAGTCCGAGGGCGAGCACACCACCTCGTCCCTCGCGGGCGGCCTTGGTCTCGGCGACGCCCCGGCGGACCGCCTCCAGCGCGGCCTGCGCACGCGGGAGGAACCTGCGCCCGGCGGCGGTGAGGCTGACGCCGCGGCGGCCGCGAACGAGCAGCTGCGTGCCCAGCTCCTGCTCCAGACCGCGTAGACGCGCCGTCAGCGTCGGCTGGGTGAGCTCCAGCGCCGCCGCGGCCCGAGTGATGCTCCCCCGCCGCTGCGCCTCGACGAAGGCTTCGATCTGACCGAGCTCCATGCCTCAAGTATAGAAACTTTCTATGGCACTACATCAACGGCAAGGCTGTTCTATGGCTGGCGGCCGAGCGTACGATGCCGCCGAGTCCGCAGCGAAGGGGAGACCGCTCTGACGCACCGCATCACCCTGATCCCAGGCGACGGCACGGGTCCGGAGATCGTCGACGCGACCCGCCGCGCCATCGAGGCGACGGGTGTGGCGATCGAATGGGACGTTCACGACATCGGGCTCCCCGCGCTGCAGAAGCTCGGTGATCCGTTCCCCAAGAGCGCGCTCGATTCGATCCGGCGCAACAAGGTCGGGCTCAAGGGCCCGCTCACGACGGAGCTCGGCACCGGCATGCGCTCCGTGAACGTCGCACTGCGGAAGGAATTCGACCTCTACGCGAACCTGCGCCCGGCGAAGACGTATCCGGGGGTGCAAGCCCCGCTGGGCAACATCGATCTCGTCGTCGTTCGCGAGAACATCGAGGACCTGTACGCCGGGATCGAGTTCGACCTCGGGACGCCCGAGCTCGCGCGGGTCCGCGCGGTGATCGAGAAAGAGGCGCACGCCAAGATCCGTGAGGACGCCGCGATCGCGATCAAGTACATCAGCGTGATGGGCTCGACGCGGATCGTGAAGTTCGCCTTCGACTACGCCGTCGCGAACGGCCGCCGCAAGGTGACGGCCGTGCACAAATCGAACATCATGAAGTTCGCCGACGGGCTCTTCCTTCGCGTCGCGCGCGAAGTCGCCCAGCAGTATCCGACCATCGAGTTCGAGGACCGGATCGTGGACAACATGTGCATGCAGCTCGTGCAGAAGCCGGATCT
>JBDUCG010000153.1:0-5156 GCA_040003565.1 Chloroflexota bacterium
AACAAGATCCTCAACGAGAACCAGCCGTACAACTTCGGTTACTCGAACAACACGCTGGCCGTCTCGCAGGTCGCATTGCAGAACTTCGCACCGGCTTCGTTCGCCACCCTGTACAACGTCCACGAGTGGTGGATCAAGAAGTAGCGACGTAGTTCGGTGGGGGTGCCCGCAAGGGCACTCCCACCTACGCGGAGGAGCGCTTGCGCAACTTCATCCTGCGTCGGTTGGTCTACGCGATCCCCACCCTCATTGGCATCTCGATCATCACGTTCGCCATCGTCCGGCTGTCGCCGGGGGATCCCATTCGCCTCCTTACCTTCGGTCAGCGCGACATCACCGGTGAGGACATCGAGCGTCTGCGCCACGTCTACGGTCTGGACAAGCCGCTGCCGCTGCAATACATCGACTGGGTCTGGGCGGTCCTTCAGCTGAACTTCGGTCAGTCCTTCATCTACCACCAGGACGCGTTCCAGCTCCTGATGACGCGCGTCCCGGCCACGCTCCAGCTCGCGGTGGTGGCGCTCGCGCTCCAGCTGCTCATCGGCGTTCCGCTCGGGGTCATCGCGGCCCTCAAGCGGGGCAGCTGGGCCGACGGCGCGATCCGCGTCTTCGGCGTCGCCGGTCACGCCGTGCCGGCGTTCTGGCTTGGGCTGGTCTTGATCATCGTGTTCGCCGTCGGGCTGCGCTGGCTACCCAGCCAGGGCGTGCTCACGGTCGGGAAAGACGTCTGGGATATCCCCGACCGCATCAAGCACATACTCCTGCCTGCGTTCGTGCTGTCGCTCACCGGCATCGCCAACTACTCGCGCATCCTGCGCACAGAGACGCTCGACGTCCTTGGCCAGGATTTCGTCCGCACCGCGCACGCGAAAGGACTGCACGAGCGCACCGTCGTGTTCGTGCATGCGCTGCGGAACGCGCTCATTCCGGTCGTGACCGCGCTGGGCGGTATCCTCGCCGGTCTGGTCGGTGGCGCTCTCGTCGTCGAGCAGGTGTTCTCGTGGCCCGGCGTTGGGCAGTTCACGTTCCAGGCCGCGATCGCGAAGGACTATCCGATCGTGCAGGCGGCGACGATTTTCGTCAGCGTGCTGCTCGTGATCAGCTACCTCCTACGCGACATCGCCTACGCGATCGTCGATCCGCGGATCAAGGCGGGTTAGCGTGGCGTCGACCACCGCGGTCATCCGCGCGCCCACCGCCGCCGAGCTGATGCTGCGACCGCCGCGCAGTCTGTGGTCGAACGCCTGGTACAAGATCCGGCATGACCGTCTCACGATGATCGCGTTCGGCGTGCTCGCTCTGCTCGCCCTCCTGTCGCTGGCGGCGGACGTCCTCGCGCAGAACGTCTTCCACTACACGTTCGAGAAGCAGGACCTGCTCTACACGTATCAGAAGCCGACGTTCGATCCACCGGCGTTCCTGCTCGGCTCGGACGAGATCGGTCGCAGCCAGGTCGTGCGTCTTCTTTACGGAGGGCGCGTCTCTCTGGCGGTCGGCTTCGTAGCCGCGCTCGTAAATCTCACCGTCGGTGTGGCGATCGGCCTCACGGCCGGCTACATGCGCGGCAAGGTAGACGACCTGTTCACCTGGTTCGTGACGACGCTCAACTCGATCCCCACGATCTTCCTACTGCTCATCTTCGCCGCGATCTGGGAGCCGGGACCGGTGACCCTGACGCTCGTCATCGGCCTGCTCTTCTGGACCGGCATCTCGCTCTTCGTACGCGGTCAGACCTTCGCGCTCCGTGAGCGCGAGTTCGTCATCGCGGCGAAGACGATCGGCGCGACCGACCTCCGGATCATGGTCCGCCACGTGCTGCCGAACATCCTGCCGCTCATCTTCGTGCTCGCCGCGATCGACATCGGCGCGATCATCCTGACCGAGTCCGCGCTGTCATATCTCGGGCTCGGGATCCTTCCGCCCACGCCGTCCTGGGGCAACCTCCTCACGAACGCGACGACGTACTTCGTCCGCGCGTGGTGGCTGGTCGTTTCGCCGGGCGTGATGATCTTCCTGACAGTGCTGTGCCTCTACCTCATCGGCGACGGCCTCCGCGACGCGCTCGACCCGCGCCTCAAAGCGGAGAAGTGATCAACTAGGAGGCGCCAATGCTGGTGCGCCTCGCCGTTGCAGCTGCCGTCCTCGCTCTCGCCGCGTGCCAGGTCGCTCCGACCCCCGGCATCGCGACGCCGACGCCCACTCCGACCGGGACCGCGGAGGCCGGTGGGTCCTTCCGTGTGGCGCTGACGGCCGGCGCCACCACGCTCGACCCGTGGAACGCGAACGACGCGAACACGCTGCTCGTGACCCGGCAGATCTACGAGACGCTGGTGGACTATGAGCCGGCCGGCTTCAGGATCGTCCCACGGCTCGCGGAAAGCTGGTCGGTCTCGCCCGACGGACGCTCGTGGACCTTCGTGCTGCGGCGCGGCGTCAAGTTCCACGACGGCACGGACCTCGACGCCGCCGCCGTCGTTCTCAACCTCGACCGGGCGCGCCAGTCATCGCACCCACTGCGCGGCGCCGCCGGCGCCGACCGGTTTCGCACGTATGCGGCCCTGTTCGAAGGCTTCGACGACGCATCGGTGATCACGCGGGCCGAGGCGAAGGACACCGGGACGGTGGTCATCACCACGAAGCTGCCGTTCGGTCCGCTCCTCGCAGATCTCGCGATGCCGAGCTTCGCCATCGTGAGCCCGAAGTCGATGCGCGACGCTCCCGCGAACTGGTCCACGCCGACGTCACCGGGCGCCGCGGGTACCGGGCCATTCGTGTTCCGGCCGGGCGCGTGGCAGCCGGGCCAGCAGATCACGCTCGAGCGCAACCCGGCGTACTGGATGACCGATCAGCGGGGCGGTGCGCTGCCGTACGCCGACCGCGTGGTGCTCCGCGTGATCAAGGACGAAACCGCGCGGGTCGCGGAGCTGCGCTCCGGCGGTCTCGACGCGGTCCGTGACGTGACGCTCGCGGCGCTGGCAACGGTGAAGGCCGACCCGAACCTGCAGCTGCTCGCGCGGCCGGCGTTCGACACGGCGTACCTGGGGATCGCAGCGACGACCAAGCCGTTCGATAAGGTCGAGGTCCGGCGCGCGGTCGCGATGGCGATCGACAAATCGCTGCTCGCGTCGACGTCGTACAGCGCCGCCCGGCCGGCCTCGCAGCTGCTCGTGCCGGGCATGCTCGGCTACGACGACAGCGTGGTGGAGTTCTATCGCCTCGACGTAACTGCGGCGAAACGCCTCCTCGCGGACGCGGGCGTCGCCGGTGGTTTCGCCACGGAACTGTGGTATCCGCCCGCCTCGCGCGCGAACCATCCGGATCCGCGACGGGTCGCGGAAAGCGTGGCCGCGGACCTCGCGAAGATCGGCATCGTCGCCACGCTGCGCACAGAGGACGCCGCCTCCTATCGCGTCGACGTGAGCGCATCACGCATGCCGCTGTGGCTTGACGATGCGGGCGGAGCCAGCGCGGATCCTGATGCGTTCTTCGCCGACGGCGGCTCGTGGGCAGGGGAGGTCGTTCGGGAGCTGCTCCGCCGCGCGCGTTACGAGGCGGACGCCAGCAAGCGGACCGAGCTGTACAAGCAGGCCTCCAAGCTCATCCAGCAGGACGCCTCGCGCATCCCGCTGGTGCACGCTGATGCGCTCGTCGCGGCGACGAAGAAGGTGCGCGGGCTGGTGCCGCACCCGATCGGCGTGGAGGTGTACGCGCAGGTCTGGCTCGGCAAGTGACGAGCGAGACACTTCGCTGCCGAGTGGCTGCCGTACGCTGGGTCAGATGATGGGTATGGGCGGCCCCGGCGGGATGCACGTCTTCATGTGGGGTCCCGGCGGCCGTGGAGAAACGAAGCGGCCGTCGCTGTCGATGTACCGGCGGCTGCTCAAGTACGTCGGTCCGTACAAGTGGAACCTCGTCTTCGCCGCGGTGCTCCTCGTCGTCTCCACCGCGCTCGGCCTCGTATGGCCGCAGGTCGTCCAGCGCGTCATCGATCTCGGGCTGCGCGACGCGGGATTCCTCGACCTGCTGATCCTCGGTCTGGTCGTGGTTCTCCTCGTGCGAGCGGTCATCGACGGGTTGCGCCAGTTCGTCATGGCCTACACCGGGGAGAAGGTCATCTTCGACCTGCGCATGGCGATCGTTCGGCACATGCAGTCGCTCTCGCTGTCCTTCTTCAATCGCCGCAAGACCGGCGAGCTGATGTCGCACGTGACCAGCGACGCGACGCTCGTCCACGGCGTCATCACCCAGACGATCATCCAGGTGCTCGGGCAGGTCCTCACGCTGGCCGGGGGCGTCGCCGTCATCTTCCTGATGAACTGGCGGCTGGCGCTCCTCACGCTGGTCGTGGCGCCGCCGATCGCGATCCTCGGCCAGCGCATGGGCCGGCGCATCCGCGACATCTCGCGCGAGGCGCAGGACGCGCAGGGCGAGGCCGTCGGCGTGCTGCAGGAGGCGATCGCGGAGGTGCGCGTCGTCCAGGCGTTCACGCGCGAGGAGTACGAGGCGGCACGGTTCCACGAGAAGCTGCTCTTCACGTTCAACAAGACGATCGAGCGGGCGCGCATCGGCGCGACGATGTTCCCGATCATCGGCTTCCTCGGCTTCATGTCGTCGATCGTCGTGCTCTGGTACGGCGGCCATGAGGTGGCGAATGGCACGATGACCGCGGGGATGCTCGTCGCGTTCCTGCTGTACATGAACATGGTCGCTGGGCCGGTCGGAATGCTCGCGAGCCAGTGGACGCAGGTGCAGCAGGCCTTCGGCGCCGCCGACCGCATCTTCGCCCTGCTCGACACCGTGCCCGAGATCCAGGATCGCCCGGGCGCGACGGCGCTGCCTCCGGTGAAAGGCGAGATCCACTTCGACGAGGTCGGCTTCCGCTACGGGACCACCGGTCCCGAGCCGATCGTCCTCGACGGCGTCACCACGACGTTCCAGCCCGGCGAGACGACGGCGCTCGTCGGTCCGTCGGGGGCGGGGAAGACCACGCTGGTGAATTTGGTCGGGCGCTTCTACGACCCGGTGAGCGGTCGCATCCTGGTCGACGGCCACGACCTGCGCGATGTCACCATCCGCTCCCTGCGCGAGCAGATCGCCGTCGTGCCGCAGGAGCCGATCCTCTTCGCCGACACGATCCGCGAGAACATCCGCTACGG
>JBDUCG010000154.1:0-5127 GCA_040003565.1 Chloroflexota bacterium
GTCGGCCTCTTCGAGCTCGGCATCGTGCGCGACGAGCCATCGCCCGAGCTGCTCTACACCATGGGCGACCCGCCGAACGTCAGCGGCGCGGTCTGGTGCGCGCGCACGATCGACCTCATGGGTCTGCTGCAGCGCGGCGAGGTGGAGGCCGGCTTCATCGGCGGCGCAGAGGTCGATCGACACGGCAACCTCAACACGACGGCGATCGGCGCAGACCGCGCACGTCCGACCGTCCAGCTTCCGGGCTCCGGCGGCGGCGCCGACATCGCGAGCCTCGCACACCGGCTCATCGTGATCATGGCGCACGACAAGCGGCGCCTCCGCGAGCGCGTCGACTTCGTGACATCGCCGGGGTACGGGGAGGGCGGCGATTGGCGCGCGCGCGTCGGTCTTCCGCGCGGCGGTCCGTCGGTACTCATCACCACGCTGGGCGTCTTCCGTTTCGTGGCGGGCGAAGCCGTGCTCGTGTCGTACCACCCGACGAGCTCCGTCGACGAGATCGCTGCGAACACCGGCTGGACGCTGACGGTCGCGGACGACGTGCGCGAAACGGTGCCGCCGACCGCCGACGAGCTGCGCATCATCCGCGACTACGACCCGCAGGGCTTCTGGACCCGGCGCGGGGCCGACTGATGTCCGAAGGCACCACCCGAGCGATCTTCGCCGCCTTCGCCGGCAATCTCGCGATCGCGATCACCAAAGGCATCGCGGCCGTCATGACCGGCTCGGGCGCCCTTCTCGCGGAGACCGCGCACTCGATCGCCGACTCGCTCAACCAGATCCTCCTCTACATCGGCCTGCGTCGAAGCGAACAGCCGGCGACCGAGCGCCATCCGCTCGGTCACGGCAAGGAGGGCTACTTCTGGGCGCTCGTGGTGGCGCTCTTCCTCTTCTTCGGCGGCGGCGTGTTCTCCATCTATCAGGCATACGACCGGCTCGCGCACCCGCACGACGTCGAGCAGGCCGCAGTCGGGTTCGTCGTCCTCGGGCTCTCGGCGGTCTTCGAGATGTTCTCGCTCAGCGTCGCCGTGCGCGAGCTGCGCCACGCAGCGCGCGAGGCGGGTGTCGCGGTCCGTCCGTTCCTACGGCAGCTCCAGGACCCGGCGCTGCGCACGGTGCTGTACGAGGACAGCGCAGCGCTCGCCGGACTGACAGCCGCGATCGTCGGGCTCGCGCTCACCGTCGTCACGGGCGACCATCGCTACGACGCGATCGCGAGCGGCGTCATCGGCATCGTCCTCATCTACGTGGCGTACCAGCTGGCGTGGGGCGCCCGCGGCCTCATCGTGGGCCAGGCGCCGCCCGAGCGCGTGCGCGCGGCGCTGGAGGCCACGATCTCCAGCGAGCCCTACATCGACAAGATCCTCGAGCTCGTCGCCGTGCAGATCGGCACGGACCAGCTCCTGGTCATGGCGCGCGTCTCCGTGCGCGACACGATCCCGGCCGGCGAGGTCGAGCGCCTCATGGCCCGCCTGCGCGAGCGGCTGCGCCGCGAGCATCCCGAGGTCACGGACTCGTTCGTCGAGCTCGCGCCCGGGTGAGCCTCGTCCTCTATCACCGCATCGATGACGAGGACTCGGCCGCGGTGCGGCGCCGCGTGGTCGAGCTCGACCTGAAATCGTGGATCGACTTCCAGAACGTCGACACCGAGGGCGCCGGGGCGTTCGCGGAGCACGGCGGTCGCCGTATCCCGGCGCTTTGGGACGGCGAGCGCCTGCACGAGGGTCGCGGCGCGGCGCTGGCCCTACTCGAAACGCTGCGGAGATAATCCGCGTAGTGGGGGAGCTGCGGCTGCCGGAGCTGGGCGACCGTTACAACGCGGCCGAGACCTACGTGGATGTGCACCGCGCAGAACGGCCGGACAAGGTCGCGATCCGCTGCCAGGGCGCCTCGGTCACGTACGGCGAGATGGCATCACAAGTCGATCGCTGCGGCAACGCGCTGCGCGAGCTCGGCGTCGACATCGAGGACCGCGTCGTCATCCTGTGCGTCGATTCGCCGGCGTTCGTCTACGCGTTCTTCGGCGCGATCAAGCTCGGCGCGATCCCCGTGCCGGCGAACACGCTGCTCATCGCGCGCGACCTCGCCTACATCCTGCGCGACAGCCGCGCCGTCGCGGTCGTCGTGAGCGCGCCGCTGCTGCCGAAGGTGCTCGAGGTGAAGCAGGACTGCCCGCTCCTCCGGCACATCCTCGTGACCAGCTCGGGCGTGGCGCCCCAGGACGGCGCGCTGCCCGCGGGCGTCACGTCGTTCGAGGAGGCCCTCGCCGCGGCGGACGACGAGCTCGAGCCTGCCGCGACCACGCCGGACGACATGTGCTTCTGGCTGTACTCGTCGGGAACGACCGGGTTCCCGAAGGGCGCGGTCCACCTGCAGCACGACATGATCTATTCGGCCGAGACGCTCGGCCGTCACGTCCTCGGCTGCACCGAGGATGACCGCTACTTCACGGTGTCGCCGCTCTTCCACGCCTACGGTCTGGGGAACGGCGTGTTCGTGCCGATGCGCTTCGGTGCGTCGGTCGTCTACAAGCCGGAGCGCGCGACGCCCGATCTCGTGTACGGCCTCGTCACGACGGAGCGGCCGACGGTGATGTACACGGCACCGACGTTCTACGCCGCGCTGCTCGCGTATCCGGAGGCGGACTTCAAGTACGACCTGTCCTCGCTGCGCTTCTGCGTGTCGGCCGGCGAGTCGCTGCCGAAGTCGCTGTTCGACGCGTGGAAAAAGCGTTTCGGCATCGAGATCCTCGACGGCATCGGGTCGACCGAGATGCTCCACATCTTCATCTGCAACCGGCCGGGGCAGGCGCGCGGCGGCACGAGCGGCACCGTCGTGCCGGGATACAAGGCGAAGATCGTCGACGACGACGGGCGTGAGCTCGGACCCGGAGAGACCGGCAACCTCCACGTCTCCGGCGACTCGTGCTGCGCCTTCTACTGGAACAAGCACGAGAAGTCGAAGGCGACCTTCCAGGGCGAGTGGACGGTCACCGGCGACAAGTACCACCTCGACGCCGACGGCTACTACACCTACGAAGGCCGAGCGGACGACATGCTGAAGGTGTCGGGGCAATGGGTATCGCCCGCGGAGGTCGAGGCCGCGCTCATCGAGCACCCGGCCGTGCTCGAGTCCGGCGTCGTCGGCGCGAAGGACAAGGACGGGCTCGTGAAGCCGCGGGCGTTCGTGCTGCTCAAGAAGGACCAGAAGCCGAGCGATGCGCTCGCTGAGGAGCTGAAGCAGTTCGTGAAAACGCGCATCGCGCCGTACAAATATCCGCGCTGGATCGAGTTCGTGGACGAGCTGCCGAAGACGGCGACCGGCAAGATCCAGCGCTTCAAGCTCAGGGAGCTGGGCGGCACATAGGAGGGACCGGCATGGGCGAGCTGCATCCCAAGGTCGTGGCGTGGAAGCGTGAGGCGACCGACGATCCGGAAGGCTTCTGGGGACGAGCGGCGGAGGAGCTGCCGTGGTTCCGGAAGTGGGAGCGCGTGCTCGAGTGGGAGCCGCCGACGTTCCGCTGGTACCGCGGCGGCCTTTCCAACCTCGCGTACAACTGCGTCGACCATCAGGTGAAGACCGGCGCCGCTGCGCGCACCGCGCTCATCACCGAGAACGAGCGCGGCGAGCAGCGCACCTACACCTACGGGCAGCTGCACGACGAGGTCAAGCGCGCCGGCGCGGCCCTGCGCGGGCTGGGCATCACGAAGGGTGACCGGATCGCGATCTACATGCCGACCTGCGCCGAGGCCATCGTCCTCATGCTGGCGGCAATCCGCATTGGCGCGGTGATCATCGTCATCTTCGCCGGCTTCGGCGCCGGCGCGCTCGGCGAGCGCATCCGCCTCGCGGGCGCGCGGGCCGTCTTCGCGACCGACGTCACGTATCGCAAGGGCAAGGACGTCCCGCTGAAGCACATCGTCGACGACGCGGTCGCGAACGCGCCGACGGTCGAGCGCGTCGTCGTGCTCAAGCGCGGGTCAGCCGCGGTCTCGATGACAGCGGGCCGCGACATCACGTGGGAGGAGTTCCTGCGCGGCGGCGCGGGTCAGGACGACACGCACGTCGAGATGGAGGCGAACGAGCCCGCGTACATCCTCGCGACGTCGGGCACGACGGCCAAGCCGAAGCTCGCGGTGCACACGCACGGCGGCTATCAGGTCTACGTGCACAGCATGGCGAAGTGGATGTTCGGCCTGCGTCCGACGGACGTCTGGTGGTCGACCTCCGACATCGGCTGGGTGGTCGGGCACTCGTACATCGTGTTCGGCCCACTGCTCGTCGGCTGCACGACGATCGCGTACGAGGGCGCGCTCGATCATCCCGATGCCGAGACCTTCTACAAGACGATCGAGCGCCACCGCGTGACGGGCGCCTTCACCTCGCCGACCGCCGTGCGTCTTCTGATGCGCTACGGCAGCGCGCCGGCGAAGAAGCACGAGCTCGGCTCGCTCGAGCGCGTCTTCTGCGCGGGCGAGGTCCTGAACGCGCCGGCGTGGGAGTGGTTCCAGAAGGAGGCGCTCGGCGACCGCATCCCCGTCATCGACCACTACTGGCAGACGGAGACGGGCGGCCCCGTGGTCGGCAACCCCTACGGCGTCGCGCTGCTGCCGATCAAGCCGGGGTCGGGCGGCGTTCCGCTCGCGGGCATCGAGGCCGCGGTCGTCGATGCCGACGGCAAGGAGCTCGCGGCCGGCGAGAAGGGGATCTTCGTGATCAAGCGGCCGTTCCCCGGCCTCACCGCTCGCCTCTGGGCCGAGCCTGAACGTTACGCGCGCGACTACTGGGAGAAGGTGCCGGGGAAGACCGTGTACTTCACCGGCGACGCGACGTCGATCGATGAGGACGGCTACGTCTGGTTCAGCGGCCGCGCCGATGAGATCATCAAGATCGCGGACCATCGCATCGGCACGATCGAAGTGGAGACCGCGTTCCTCCGCAATCCCGCCGTGGCGGAAGCCGGCGTCACGGGCCGGCCCGACGAGCTGCGCGGCATGGTGATCTCGGCGTTCGTCGTACTGAAGCAGGGACACGTGCCGTCCGACGCGCTGAAGAAGGAGCTGCTCGCGACTGTCCGCTCCGAGCTCGGACCGGTGGCCGTGATCGGCGAGCTCAACTTCGTCGACA
>JBDUCG010000008.1:0-17319 GCA_040003565.1 Chloroflexota bacterium
TAGCGGCGGCTCGCGTTCACGAGGTACGACGCGAGCATCGTGTCCATCGTCACGCCGCGCAGCTCGGCGCCGGCGCGACGCAGCGCTCGGCGCGCGGTCTTCGCGTCGTGCGCGATCTTCGGGATCGTCTCGTCCGCGAGGACCGACGCGATCGGCGCTGGCACGCCCGACACGGTCGGCACGTACCAGGCCTCCTCACCCACCGCGAGGCCCAGGCCCAGCAACAGTGGATGGCGTCCGACGTCGACGTCCGCGTGCACCGCGACCGCGGGCGCCGCGCGCAGCCGCGCCGCGACAGCCGCAGCTTCTCCTGCGCCGACCAGCTTCGTCGCAACGGGCGGCGCAGTGCTCGGAGCAGGGTCGAGCCCGAGCGCGAGCTGGCCGGGTCGCGCGACCGGCGCCGCAGTGGGCGCCAGATTTCCATCAGCCGGAGGGAGTCGCGGGATCAGGCTCCGGAACTCGAGATCGCGGAAGAGCTCGAGCACGCCGGCGCGGTCGTAGTCGCGGAAACGCGTCGCGGCGACATCCAGCGTCACGGGCAGGTCGGTGATGATCCTCGACATCTCGCGGCTCCGGAACACCTGGTCCTTGTTCGCCGCCAGACTCTCACGCAGCTTGGGCGTGAAACGCGTGACGTCTTCGTACACGCCTTCGATCGAGCCGTTCTCCGCGATGAGCTTCGCGGCGGTCTTCTCACCGACGCCGGGAACGCCCGGGATGTTGTCGGTCGTGTCGCCCTTAAGCGCCTTGAAGTCGATCATCTGGTCGGGCCGCAGCCCGTAGCGCTGCGCGATCTGCGCTTCGTCGTAGACGACGGTGTTCTGGAACCCCATGCGGGTCGTGAACAGCTTCGTGTTCGGCGTCACGAGCTGGAGCGTGTCGAGGTCGCCCGACACGATGATGGTCTCGAGGCCAGCGGCCTCGGCCTGCTTCGCGAGCGCGCCGATGACGTCGTCGGCCTCGAAGCCCGGCAGCGCGTAGATGGGCACGCCGAGCTTGCCCAGCAGCTCCTTGCAGCGCTCGAACTGCGGCCGCAGCTCGTCGGGCATCGGCTTTCGCGTCGCCTTGTAGGTCGCGTCGCGCTCGTGTCTGAAGGTCTTCCCAGGCAAGTCGAACGCTGCGGCGATGTGCTGCGGCTTGATCTCCTCGATCGCCTTGAGGAGGATCGACGCGAAGCCGAAGGTAGCGTTCGACAGCTCGCCCTTGGTCGTCGTCAGCGGTGGTATCGCGAAATAGCCGCGATAAATGAGCGAGTTCGAATCGACCAAGATGATGCGTTCGGGCATGCATCAAGTATGAGGACCGCGCGCGCCGTCGTCTGTCAGACGGTACGCAGACGGCGATGGAGCGCGATGGCCAGCGCGGCACACACGATCGCGACCGCGAGCCAGAGCCACGGGTTCACCAGCGGCGATCGCTGCGGCGCCTGAGATGCGACGCCCGCGTTCTCGCCCGTAGCGACCGCGACGCGCCCTGCCTCGCTCGGTGAGGGCGAAGCCTGATCGGCGCGCTTCTGCGCGTTGTCCGCGGTCGCCGCGCTCTGTGGGCTCCGGGTCAGATCAAGCGACGGCGTGGAGCTCGCGGTGGGTTGGAATGCGGCGAACGGCGTTGATGCCGGAGCGGGCGCTCCACTGGCCGCCGCGCCGCCGGCCTGGGCCTCGGGCGCGCTGGCGGCGGTGTTGCGGCTTGCGTCGAGCGCGGCGGGGGCCGCGGCGCTGCCCGCGAGGAAAGTGATGTTCGTGATGAGCGCACTCGCGATGAACAGGAATACGGCGGCACCGCTGGCCAGCGTCATGAGCGTGCGCAGCGGCGCGAGCCAGGCGGGGGCTGTCGCCAGACGCGGCAAGAGGCTTCGTGACGGAACGGGGTCTGGAAGCGCCCGCATGAGCGCGGCGGTGGCGCGCAGCTCCGCGACGTGAGCCTGACACACGGCGCACGCGACGAGGTGCCCGTCCACCGCGGCCTGCGCGGCCGGGTCGAGCGCGTCGTCGATGTACGCCGAAAGCTCGGCGTGCGGGTGCTGCATCACAGACCTCCTTCCCTACGGACGACGGGGAGAGCGCCTGGTTCCATCATCCCTGCGGGCCTTTCCAGCCACGGCCGATCAGGGTGTTACGGACCGCCAGCCGGCCACGGTGGATGCGCGATTTGACCGTCCCGATCTCGACCGAGGTGATGACGGCGATCTCCTCGTACCCGAAGCCTTCGACATCGCGCAGGAGAAGGGCGGTCCGCTGCTCGGCGGGCAAGGCCTCAAGCGCCGTTTCGACGGCCGCGAGCGCTTCGCGGTCTCCCGCGAGCTGCGTGAGATCGGGCCCCGGTGCGACCGGCTCGGCCCATGTCACCTCGTCATCTTCGGGTGGATCAAGAGGCAGTTCCGGCCTTCGCTTGCGCGATCGCAGCTGATCGAGCGCGCGGTTGGTCGCGATGCGGAAGAGCCATGCGCGGAACGAGACGCCTTGGAATGAAGCGATGGACCGCCAGGCGGAGAACAGAGCGTCTTGAACGATGTCTTCGGCGTCCGCTGTCGTGCCGACGATGCGTAATGCGTGCCGGTAGAGCGCTCGCTCCTCTCGCCGCGCAAGCTCCTCGAACGCGCGCGTGTCGCCCGCGCGCGCGCGCCCGATGAGTAATTGCACTTCACCTTCTGATGTTCCGCTCAACGCGCGCTCGTGGTTGCGAATCCGCTAAAGTCCGTCGCGGTGGACGAGAGAAAGAAGAAGGTCGTCGTCATCGGTGAGGATGACGAACCGATCGCTCTTCTCCTGAGGGACGCGATCAGCGACGAGCCGGGATACCAGGCGGTGGTCGTCCCCGACGGCGCGCTGGTCCTCGACACCGTGCGCCAGGTGCACGCCGACCTCCTCATCCTCGACATCATGATGCCCGGTCTGAGCGGCCTCGAGGTGTACGACCGCGTCCGCGAGGACACCGACATCCGCGACATGCCGGTCCTCTTCGTCAGTGCGAACCTGCCGCAGTTCGATGAGGAATTCCGGAAGCGGAAGATCACCTCCGTCCTCACCAAGCCCTTCGACCTCAACGATCTGCTCCAGCGGGTACGGTCCCTCTGCCCGTCGTGACAGGGCGCCGCGCGCGTGGCGCGGCGGACGCGGCCAGATACGCCATCCTCGCGCGCGTTGCCACCGAGACCGCGGTCGCCGTCGGCGACGCCATCGTGCAGTCGGACGTGCGGATCGTCACGCGCAAGCGGGGTCGCGCCAACTTCGCGACGGCCGCCGATCACGCGGCCGAGAAGGCGGTCATCGCGCGCCTCGCGGCACATGACCCAGAGATACCGGTCCTCGCCGAGGAAAGCGCGAAGGCCGCGATCCGGAAGGCCGAGCGACTCTGGGTGGTGGATCCGATCGACGGCACACTGAATTTCAGTCGCGCCATCCCCTTCTACTGCGTCGTGATCGCGTACGTCGAAGGCGGACGGACGCGAGCGGCCGCGGTGCACGCGCCCCGAACCGGCGAGACGTTCACCGCGTATGAGGGCCGCGGAGCGTCGCGGAACGGCGTTGCGATCAGCGTTGGGTCGGTGACGAAGCTGAGCGAGGCGTTCACCGTGGCGAGTCTCGGGTTCGGCGGGACGAAACGGAAGGACTCTCGGTTCGTGGCTTTGAATTCCACGTGCGCGCGGCTGCGCGTGCTCGGATCCGCCGCGCTCGAGATGTGCTACGTCGCGATGGGGACGTTCGATCTCTTCGTGCACGAATCGCTCTCGCCGTGGGACATCGCGGCATCGGCGTTCATCGCGCGCGAGGCTGGAGCGAGCGTGCTGTCGCTGAAGACCGGCGAAGACGCGGCGTGGGACGAGCGGCAGGTCGTGATCGCGAATGCGAAGCTCGCGCGTGAGGCGATGAAGCTGCTCGCGCGCCCGTAGAATCGATGTTGGCCGGAGTGGAGAAATCGGCAGACTCAGATGCCTCAAGAGCATCCGGGCCGCAAGGCCCTTGAGGGTTCGAATCCCTCCTCCGGCACACGCCCGCTATGAACTTGTCGGCTGTTGCCGCTATGCGCCGGGCGCCCGGTACTTGACCTGCTTCGCCTTGCGCAGCGCGTCCATCGTTTCCTCGACGGTCATGAGGACGGTGGTTTCCAATGAGCTGACCGCACCGCCGCCACCGATCGCCAGCGCAACAGCGGCCATCGACACGTTGTCGGGCGCTTCCCACAGCGAGTAGCCGTCGTGGGAGCCGAACGCGTACCAGAACCCTTGGAGCTTCCCGCCGACCGACTCGATGTATGACTGCGCGGCCTTACGCCGATCCTCAGGATTTCCGATCAGCCGAGCCCAGGTTTCGGGCGTGTAGTTGAACTTCGTCAGATAGAGCGGCATCGTCTCTCCCCTTCACTCGCGGCGCCCGTAGGGTTTCCGTGAGGCCGCGAAGTCTAGAGCGGTAGCCGAACCCGCACGGTCGTTCCCTTGTCCTCGCCAGGGCTCTCCAGCGCGAGCGACCCGCCGTGCGCTTCGGCGACGAGCTTCGCGACGTGCAGTCCGATCCCCATGCCTGCGAACGTCGCGGCCTTCCCCGCCCCGCGTGTGAACGCCCCGCCAAGGCGAGACAGATCCCCTTCGGCGATGCCGATGCCCTGATCCTTGATCGAGATCTCCGCCGCACCGTCCTGGCGCGCGAGGCTCACGGCGACCTGGCCACCGCGCGGCGAATACTTCACCGCATTGCCCACGAGGTTCATCAGCAGCTGGTCGATGCGCGCCTGGTCACCGTCGTACGGGAGCGTGTCTGGGGAGTCGATGCCGAAGGTGTGCCGCCCCTCTTCGCGTGTTGCGGCGACGTAGCGACCGACGACATCGCGTACTTCGGCGGCAAGGTCGAACGGCGCGCGGTCGATCTCGAGGGTGCCTTTGCCGGCACGCGACACCGACAGCAGATCGTTCACGAGCCCGTTCATGCGATCGACCTGTCGCTCGATCGACTCCAGATTGCGCTCCAGTGCTTCGAGATCCATCGGTACGCCCTTCTGCTGTGAGCGGCGCAGACGACCGAGCTGCAGCTGCGCGAGCGCTTTGAGCGGCGTCAGCGGAGTTCTGAGCTCATGGGAGACGATCGAAAGGAACTGTTCGCGCTCCTCATCGACCTCCTTCAATCGTGTGAACAGGCGGGCGTTCGTGATCGCCACCGAGACCTGGGCCGCGAGGACGTGAGCGAGGTCACGGTCGATCTCGTCGAAGTCGCGGTCCGGATCGCGTGTGTAGATGTGCAGCGCCCCCATCAGCTCGCCTTCGCGCGCGATCGAAAGCGCGAGCACCTTCGCGAGACCCTCGGCCCGGATGAGCGTCGGATTGCCGAGCGGCGCGGTCCGAAGATCCCGCACGACGATGGAGCCGGGGCGCTGGTAATGACGCAGCGCCCGCGCGAGCGGTATGCGCTGCGCCGCGGCGTATCCATCGGAGAGTCCGCTGTAGCCCTTGATCACCAGAGCGTCCTCGTCAGGGTCGACGACCATCAACGACGCGGCGTCGGCGGCGTCGAGGGATCGCGCGGCGTCGGCCACGGTGTTGTAGAGCCGGTCGAGGTCGAGGGTGCCGAGCATCTCGCTGCTCACCTCGTGGAGCCGTCGCAGGCGGTCGCGCATCGTCACGCTCGAAGTATCGGACCCTTTGACCCCGGTCATCGACCCGGCGCGGCTATCGAGGAAGGACGACCTCGACGACGTCGCCGCCGACCTCATTCGCCACGGCCTCGGCCAGCTCACGTGACGGGAGAGCGCGGAACGACGTCGGGACGCGCCGCACGCCGCCCGCCGCGCGCGGGAGCTCCAGGATCACGACCGCCGGCCCCGCGTGCGATTTCAGGACCACCTGGATCCGCTGAAAGATCGAGATCGACCGTTCGTAATCGAGGGCCTCGCGGAAGCGGATGACAAGTTCAGTCCCGGCTGAATCGGTCGTCGGCACCGCCGCGGAGGAGGACGGCGACGTCGCCGAGGGGGCCGGCGAGTAGGCCGGCCGAGGAGAGCCGCCCACCGCTGGCAGGACGCCCGAGCCTCCGCCATTGCCCGCCGAGCGGGCAGCATCATGCCCGTTCCCATTCGCCGGCCGCATGAACTTGGCTCGCTTCGCGAGGCTCTGTCGCCTCTCGTCTGCGACGCGTCGGATCTCCGCGATCCCCGCGTCGTCGAAGCGCACGGCGTGCTCGCAGAGCAGCTTCGGCGCGTCGTCGCGTTGCTCGACACGCGCGAGGACGAGGAGGATCTCGTCCGCGCTCCACAGCGCTGCCGTCGCCTCATACGTGCGCGGGAACACGGTGACCTCGACCGTCCCCGTGAGATCCTCGACCTGCGCGAACATCATCAGCTTCTTTTCCTTGGTGATGTGTTTGCGCGCGCTGGTGACGACGCAGGCCACGACGATGAGGTCATCGTCGACCTCCTTGAGCGCCGCGAGGTAGGTCACCGGCGGCACGACCTCGCCGAGGCGCTCGGCCATCGGCTGCAGCGGATGCTCCGATAGGTAGATACCAAGGAGCTCCTTCTCCCAGCCAAGCAGCTCGCGTCGCGGCGCTTCCGGCCCGCTCGGCAGGGGCTGCGCAACGATCTCGTCCGCGAGCCCCATGCTGTCGAAGAGCCCGACCTGGCCGCTCTCGCGGTCGCGCTGCTCGCGCTGCGCGGTCGCGAGCGCGAGGTCAAGATGCCCGATCTGCACCGCGCGCGGACCGAACGCGTCGAGCGCGCCGCACTTGATGAGCGACTCGAGCACGCGCTTGTTGCAGCGCTGGAGATCGATGCGGCCGCAGAAATCGTCGAGCGACCGGAACCGCCCGCCGGTCCGGCGCGCTTCGATGATGCCTTCGACGGCGCCCTCGCCGACGTTCTTGACCGCGCCGAGTCCGAAGCGGATGCCCTTCGGCGTGATCGCGAACCCGAACTCGGATTCGTTGACGTCCGGTGGCAGCACGGCGATGCCCATGCGCCGGCATTCGGCCACCGCGATGGCGATGCGCTCCGAGTTGCCCATGTCCGACGAAAGCACCGCGGTCATGTACTCGAGCGTGTAGTTGGCCTTCAGATACGCGGTGTGATACGCGATGACCCCGTAGATCGCGGCGTGGGCGCGGTTGAAGCCGTAACGAGCGAAGGGCTCGAAGTCCTTCCACACCTGCTCGATGACGTCCGCGTGCACGCCGTTCCGCAGGCAACCTTCGACGAACTTCATCTTCTGCGCGTCGAGCTTCTCGCGGATCTTCTTGCGGATCGCGAAGCAGAGCACGTCGGCCTGCGCCAGCGTGAAGCCGGCGAGCGCCTGCGTCACCGCCATCACGTCCTCCTGGTAGACCATCACGCCGTACGTCTTGCGCAGCACCGGCTCGAGCAGCGGGTGCGCGTACGTGACCGCTTCCGCGCCGTGTTTGCGGCGGATGTACGCCGGGATGTAGTCCATCGGACCGGGACGGAACAGCGCGACCATGGCCATGACGTCCTCGACCCGGTCGGGCTTGAGGTCGCGGATGTGTCTGCGCATGCCCGCGGACTCGAGCTGGAACATGCCGGTGGTCTCTCCCGACCCGAGCAGGTCGAACGTCTTCTGGTCGTCGAGCGGGATCCGAGCGCGATCGATGTCGACCCCGCGCGAGACCTTGATGAGCTTGAGCGCCTCGTCGAGGATCGTGAGGTTCGACAGCCCCAGGAAGTCGAACTTCAGGAGGCCAAGCTTCTCGAGCGACTTGTCTTCGTACTGCGTCTGGATCGCGGACGTTCCCTTGGAACGCTCGAGCGGCACGAGTGCGCTGAGCGGCTCGGCCGTGATCACGACGCCGGCGGCGTGGGTGCCCGTGGATCGCACGAGTCCTTCGACCTTTTCCGCGAGGTCGAGCAGCCGCTCGACATGCGGCTCCCGTTCGAGCTCCTGCAGCTCGGCGACCATTCGCCGCGAGTCCTCGAGCGTGACGCCGAACGGGATCGTCTTGGCCACGCGGTCCGCCTCGCCGTACGGCATGCCGAGCACGCGCGCGACGTCACGCACGGCGGCGCGGGCGAGCATCGTGTTGAACGTACCGATCTGCGCGACGCGGTCGGCGCCGTACTTCTCGGTGACGTAGGCGATCACCTCATCGCGGCGGTTGTCCATGAAGTCGACGTCGATGTCCGGGAGGGTGTAGCGCTCGAGGTTGAGGAAGCGGTCGAAGATGAGTCCGTAGCGGATCGGGTCGATGTCGGTGAGGTCGATCGCGTAGTTCACGAGCGACCCGCCCGCGGAGCCGCGCACGGCGGTAAGGATCCCGTGCTCGCGCGCGTAGCGGATGAAGTCCTGCACGATCAGGATGTAGCCCGAGTAGCCGAGCTTGCCGATGACGGACAGCTCCTTGTCGAGCCGCTCCCGCAGCTCCGGCGTGATGGTCCCGTACTTGGCCTTCACGCCGGTCTCGGCCATGCGACGCAGGTGCTCGTCGGGCGTTATTCCGGCCGGCACCGCGAACGCCGGTAGCTGCAGCTCGCCGAGCGGAAGCTTGATGTCGACCATTCGCGCGATACGGACGGTGTTCTCGAGCGCCTCGGGGTCGTCCGGGAAGAGCGCAGCCATCTGCTCGGCGCTCTTCAGATAGAGCTCCGGGTGATCGATCATCTTCAGCCGGTCCTGCGTGTCGATCGTCTTCCCGCTCTGGATGCAGACCATCACGTCCTGCGCTTCGGCATCCTCGGCGTGCACGTAGTGGATGTCGTTCGTCACGACGAGCGGGATACCCGTCCGGCGCCCGACCTCACGCACGCCGTCGAGGACGGCCTGCTGCTCGGGAACGCCGTGCTGCATCAACTCGAGGAAGTAGTTCCCCTCGCCGAAGATCTCCTGATGCTCGAGCGCGACCTTGCACGCGGCATCGATGCCCTCGTCTTGGATCGCGCGTGCGAGCTCGCCCTGCAGGCAGGCCGAAAGGGCGATCAGGCCCTGCGAGTGCTGTCGCAGGATCTCCTTGTCCATCCGCGGGCGGTAGTAGTAGCCGTCCAGGTGCGCGGTCGTGACCAGCGAGACGAGGTTGCGGTAGCCGGTGAAGTCCTTCGCCAGCAGGACGAGATGGAACGGCTTCCCGTGGCCCTCCAGGCGCGGGTCGCGTTCGAAGCGATTCGTGCGAGCGATGTAGGTCTCTACGCCGAGAATGGGCTTGATGCCCGCCTGGTTGGCCGCAACGAAGAAGTCGATCGCACCGTAGAGCGCGCCGTGATCGGTGAGCGCGATCGCGGGCATGCCGAGCTCCTTCGCGCGCGCGACCAGATCGGTGACGCGCGAAAGCCCGTCAAGAAGGCTGTATTCGCTGTGGGTGTGCAGGTGGACGAACGATCCCGTGATGACGATCCCCAGACCGCTGGTGGAAGCCCCGCGGCTACGACCAGTCTAGTGCCGCGTGCTCGGTCGCGATTAACGGCCGGTGCGCGTGATGTTCACCACCAGGCCGCGATGATCGGATGACAGGTTCGTCTCCCCGGTCGTGTGCGCCTGCGCGCCGACGACGCCGAGTCCCCACACGTAGTCGATGCGCTGCGGCGGATCGTCACCGGTGGTCGTCGGTCCCGCCGACTGTCCGAGGTCCTGGAATCCGGCCTGATCGAAGAGCCGGATCTCGATGGCGTCAGGTGCCGCGTTCAGATCGCCCGCGACGACCACGGCGGTCGCGTCGCCAAGCTCGCGCAGGATCGTGCGCACCTGGTCCTGCCGCACGAAGGTGCCGTCGCTGTTGTGATCCAGATGTGTGCCAACGACGAGGAGCTCGCCGATCCTCACGAAGAGCGCGCCGCGCGGTTGGTTCCGCTGCGACGGTCCCGGCGCATAGGCGACGCGCCTGACCTCCCCCATCGGATAGCGCGAGAGCACGGCGTTGCCATAGAGATCGCCGATGGTCGGCAGCCACGTGTAGTACATCTCCAGGCGCTGCGCGAGGATCGAGAGCACGTCGTGCTGCTCGTCGATCATCCAGCCACGTACGACCTCTTGGAGCACGAGTACATCCGGCGATTCGTGCGCGATGGTCGCGACGATGTCGTCGATGGCCGGTATCTGGCTCGCGTTGAAGCCCTGATGCACGTTGTACGTCATGAGACGGAAGGTCACCTTCGCCGGCTGCGGCTCCGGCGTCACCGGCGCGGTGATGAACGCGAGGAGCGGCACGGCCACGGCGACCGTGGCGGCCACCGCGGCGAGCGGTGACCCGAGGCGCACCATCGGCGTCGGCGAGACGAGCGTCGCGAGTACGGCGAGCGCGGTCGCGGCCCACACCGCGGGCTGCCACGCGTAGAACGCGTAGAAGCCGAACGCCGCCGCGACGAACAGCAGCCAGCCGAAGGAGAGCGCGAGCACCGGACCGGCGGGTGAGCGCGCGGGGACCTGCGGCGCGCCGAGGACCGTCGCCGCGGAGATGACCAGGCCGGCCGCGAGGATCAGCCCACCGGCGAGCGACACAAGTGGCTGATGCCACCAGAGGAGCGCCGCGCCGATCGCGAGCGCGGCCGCCCCGATGAAGCGATTGGGACCGAAGCGCACCAAGGCGAGCGCGCCGACGGCGAGGCCGATCCCCAGCGCGATCTCGCCGATCTGCGTCGCGCGCGCAGGCTCCGGCCCCAGACCCAGGCCGGCCGCGAGCGCGACCTGCGCTCCGTTCGTGGCCGCGGCTTCCGCGACGAGGACCAGCGCGGGCGCGGCGATGAGCGGGAGCGTCCCGATCAGCCCCGGCGCCGTCCACTGGCGCTCGCCGGACAGCGACGCGAGCCCGGCCGCGCCGAACACGAGCACCGCGACGAGGACGATGCCGACCGCGACGGGGAACGCGAGATCGACCACCGGCACCGTCCGGAGGGCAGCGCGCAGCGCGAGGTCCGCGACGAAAGCGATCGGGAGCGCCCGCGCAAGCGCCGGCTGCGCCTCGCCGACGCGCGAGCTGTGGAACAGGCCGAGCCACCAGAGGCCGGCCGCGAGCGCGATCACCGACAGCGCGAGGTCGAGCCAGTTGCTGCGCGACGCGGTGAGCAGCAGGGTCGCGATGGCGAAGATCGCCGCGCTGAGGCCGACCGCTCGTCGCGGCCCCAGACGCGCAGCGACGAGGAGCGCCAGGAACGATGTTCCGAACACCGCCAGCGCCGCGACGGCCAGGTTCGTGTTCGGGGCGCCGAAGAAGGTCAGCTGGAACGTCGACGTGAACGTGCGGAGATCCGCGAAGAGGAACAGGAGCCCGATGACCCCAAAGGTCACCTCGCCGATCACGGGCGGGAGTCTATTGCCTGCCCTCGGCGCTCAGGTTGAGCGCGCGTTGCAGTTCAGCGAGCCTCGGCGCGCCACAGGCCGGCGAGCTCGCGCGTCGAGTCCTCGACGTAGCCGCGGACCATCTCGATCGCGCCGAATGTCGGATCGTCCGCCATCGGTCCGAGCACGAGGGCCCCGGCCGGTTCGCTCTCGACGACGATCGGGAGCGTGATGGTCCGGCCACCGCGCGCCAGACGCTCGAGCGCGAGCGAGGCCTGCCAATCCAACGCCGGCTGCGTGATCTCGTGGATCGTCGGCGCGGGCACGATCCGCGCCTCGCGCATCGCGCGCGCGATCGCGTTGTACCGCTCGTCGACGGGGATCGTGAACTTTCCGGTGCTTATGCCGAGCGCGTAATCGAGCTCGCGCGCGATGTCGGAGTCGCTGACGAGCTCTCCACGGAGGACACCCGCACCGGGATCGACGCCCATCACGAACGCGGTCGCGAACCCTGCGCCCGCGCAGCGGCGGAGGAGATCTGCGAGCACGGTCTCGGCGGTGCGCTGCTGCGTGGCCGCGCGCTCCGCGGCGGCCGACTGCGGCATGGTCGCCGTCGTCTCGGATTGCGGCACGTTGGAGGGCGGCGGCTGGAAGCGACCGGACAGGCGCACTTGCCCGAACCGCGGCGCCGCGACCTCCGCCACGGCGGCCATGAGCCGGAGCTCGTGGTCTGAAAATCCTTCCGCGCGGAATGTCTGCACCGTCATGACGCCAAAGACCTCACCGGCGCCGACGAGCGGTATCTGCAGGACCGCGACGTCGCGATGCCGCACGTTCGTGCCATCGCGGATCGCGAGATCGCGCTTGAAGACGTGCCACCGCCGGTCATGGCGGGCGGCGTAGCAGCTCGGCCCGTCGTCGACAGCCTGACGGCCCAGCTCCGACGCGTCGGTCTCCGGACCGAGGACCTTGTAGCGATAGGCGACCTCGGCCAGCGCGATGTGGAACAGCGAGATCGAGAACGCCGACGCATCCGTGACGACGTTCATGACGTCGCGCAGGATCCGGCCGAGGCTTCTCGCATCGCCCGCGTCATCGAGCGACTTGCGCACCTCTTCGACGACGAGATCGACGCTGTCGCTGCGGCTCATCGGTTCGGGGCGCGGAGCGTCGGCCTCCGGGGGACTGAGCTCCGTGGCGGTCTCGGACACGAGCGTGAGTCGTGGATCGCTGCGCGGCTCCGGCTGGGCGGTCGGTTCCGGTGGCGGGGTGAAGACGGAGGACTGCTCGACCTCCACCGGATAATGCGGGGCGCTCGGCGCGAACAGCTCCCCGGCCATCGCCGACGCGATGAGCTCGCATGCGAGGTCGAGCGCCTCGCGCGTGTGCTGCGCCATCTGCTCGCGAGTGATGAACGTCCCGAGAAGGACGCCGACGGTGTGCCCCTGCGCGACGAGACGGGCGATGAGGAGGCGCGGTGGGGCCCCGACCCATTCGGCCTGGTACGGCACCGGCCAGTCGAGAGCGAGCGCGCGGTTCGCCGGCAGTGCGTCGTCCGGCAGGTTGAGCGTCGTCAGGCGGCGGTCGTGGAGCCACGGCATGCGGCCGACCTGGACGATCGCCGCGTCGTTGGCGGGCGGCTGCCGAACGACGGCCACGCCCATGAGGAACGGCACGCTGTTGAGAAGGATGCGGAGCGTCGCTTCGACCGGCGGCGTCACGGGAGCAGCGTTCAGCGGGGTCGGCTCGGTGCTCACCGGCGCCGAGCCATGTTCGTCTCCGGTCATGCGTTGCGCCACTGCACCCACGTGGAAGTGTCCTCCCCGCCGCGCGCGTCCGTCAGTCCTGTTGTAGTCGGGGGAGGGGCAAACCGGCCCTCGCCGGTCGGGGGATATCTCAATGCGCCGACGTTCCGCCGTCCACGAGCAGCGTCTGGCCGGTGATGAAACCGGCCGAGGGTGACGCGAAGAAGGCGACCGCCGCCGCGACGTCCTCAGGCGTGCCCAGGCGTCCGAGTGGCGTCCGGGCCACCTCTTCGTGGGGATAGGCGGGCACGGCGCGCATCCGGTCACGGGTGAGGTCCGTTTCCACCAGGCTTGGCGCAACGGCATTGACCGTTATCTGATGCGGCGCGAGCTCGAGGGCGAGCGACCGCGTCAGGTTGACGACCGCGCCCTTCGCCGCGCTGTACGCGACGCGCTCCCGCCGGCCGACAACGCCGTAGACCGAAGCGATGTTCACGATCCGACCGCCGCGCCGGGCCGCGATCATGCGCGCGGCCGCGGCCTGCGTCACGAACACGAGTCCTTTCAGGTCGATGTCGATCACGGTGTCCCACGAGTCCTCGTCGAGGGTGCCGAGGTCCTGGGGGATGTTGGTGCCGGCGCTGTTCACCAGGATGTCAACGCTTCCCCACTCGCGGTCGATGCGCTCGAAACAGACCCGGATCGAGGCGTCGTTCCGGACCTCGAGCAAGAGCGCGAGCGATCGCCGCCCTTTTGCGCGGAGCGCAACGGCGATCGGCTCGGCGTCATCGCCATTCCGCGATGTGACAGCAACGTCCGCGCCGCCGTCCGCCAGCGCGAGCGCGACGGCCCGGCCGATACCGCGCGAGCCGCCCGTGACGAGCGCGCGCTTCCCTTCAAGTGCCAGCGATGCGGCCATCTGTGCGTGTGCGAGCATACGGGCGATGGCGACCGCGTCCGTCGAAGTTCGCATCCCAAACGACGCACGCGACACCGCAGCGCTTGCGGCCGAGCTGCTTACGAAGGAAGCGCAGGACTTCCTCACGCGACTGCACCGCGAGGTCGAGCCCACGCGCATCGGCCTGCTGGAGACGCGACAGCAACGGTGGCGCGAGCTGCGCACTGGCGGCACCCTCGACTTCCTTCCCGACTCGCGACCGCTGCGCGAATCGGAGTGGACCGTCTCCCGCGTCCCCGCCGACCTGCGCACGCGGAAGGTCGAGATCACCGGACCGACCGATCGCAAGATGGTCATCAACGCGCTGAACTCGGGCGCGTCCGTATACATGGCCGACTTCGAGGACGCGAACACGCCGACGTGGCGCAATCTCATCGAGGGCCAGCGCAATCTCACCGATGCGATCGACCGGACGATCGAGTTCCGCAATCCCGACGGCCGTGTGTACAAGCTCAATGAGAAGACCGCGACGCTCGTCGTGCGCCCGCGGGGCTGGCACCTCGACGAGAAACACTTCCTCGTCGAAGGACGCCCGATCGCCGGCGCGCTCTTCGACTTCGGCCTCTACTTCTTCCACAACGCGAAGAGGCTCCGCGCGAAAGGCACCGGCCCGTACTTCTACCTGCCCAAGCTCGAGAGCCACCGTGAGGCACGCCTCTGGAACGAGATCTTCAAGTGGGCGCAGGACGAGCTCCACATCCCGCGCGGCTCGATCAAGGCCACCGTCCTCGTTGAAGTCGTCACGCTCGCGTTCGAGATGGACGAGGTCCTCTACGAGCTGCGCGAGCATTCGGGCGGGCTGAACGCCGGTCGCTGGGATTACATGTTCAGCATCATCAAGAAGTTCGCAGGCCGGCCCGAGTTCATCCTTCCCGACCGCGCGCAGGTCACGATGACCGTTCCGTTCATGCGCGCGTACACCGAGCTGCTCGTGAAGACCTGCCACCGGCGCGGCGCGTTCGCGCTCGGCGGCATGGCCGCATTCATCCCGAACCGGCGCGACCCCGCCGTGACCGAGGCCGCGCTCGCGAAGGTGCGCGACGACAAGGTCCGCGAGGCGAACGACGGCTTCGATGGAACATGGGTCGCACACCCGGATCTTGTCGAGACCGCGATGACCGAGTTCGACCGCGTGCTGGGAACGAAGCCGAACCAGCTCGATCGCCACCGTCCCGAGGTCACGGCTCGCGCGAAGGACCTGCTCGACATCAAGATCCCCGGTTCCACGATCACGGAGGCCGGGCTGCGCACGAACGTGAGCGTCGGCATCCAGTACATCGCGTCGTGGCTGCGCGGCACCGGCGCCGCGGCGATCAACAACCTGATGGAGGACGCGGCGACGGCCGAGATCTCGCGCTCGCAGGTGTGGCAGTGGATCCATCACGGCGTGGCGCTCGCGGAAGGCCCGACGGTCACGCGCGATCTGGTCAAAAAGATCGAGCAGGAAGAGCTCGCGAAGATCCGCAAGACCGTGGGCGACGAGTCGTTCGGCAGCGGGCGCTACGACGAAGCTGCCTCACTGTTCGACGATGTCGCGCTCTCGGAGGACTTCGCGGAATTCCTCACGTTGCCGGGGTACGAGCGGCTCGACTAGCGCGCGGCTCCGAGCTGTTTCGAGAAACGATCCGAGAGTGCTTGCAGGTCCGAGATCCGAGCACTCCAGCGCGTGTTGAGCGCTTCGAACTCCGTCTGACTCGACTGCGTCGTGAGCGCCGCGTATGCACCCGTGACCGCGGCCGCCTCGCGATAGTTCGACGCAAGGCCGTCCCGATACCAGGTGAGGCTCGCGTCGACCGGCGCCGTTTTGAGGAGCTCCGCGACCTGCCCGTACAGCTGCGAGACCTGCCGCATGTCGGTGGAATCCTGCGTGCTCCAGGCGCCCGGCCGGTCGCTGACCTGCCTGAAGAGATCGGCGGCCTTGTTCGCGATGGGCTCCGCCTTGTCGATCGCGGCGCCCCACGCAGCGGTGGTCGGGTCCTGCACGACACCGGTCTCGTTCGCGATCACCCAGCCGCTCGACAACGCGCCGACCGCGGCGAGCACACCGAGAACGGCCATCTGGCGGCCGGTCCTCGCGGCCGCGGGGGCGCCGAGATACACGAAGAGCCCGCGCAGGAGCTGGTACGCGCCGAAGAGCACGGCACCCCAGGCGATGAAGTACTTGCCGCCGGTCCCCGATCCGATGTAGCTGAGAACGGTGACGAGCCCGCCGCCCGCGAACCACAGCGCGCCATTGCGCGCGTGCTGGAAGGCGGCTTCGGCGACGTAGGCGCCGTCGGCCATCGGGTCCGTCGCCGCGGCCCGGACCGGCGCCTGCGCGTCGTAGCGCGCGCGCAGCTCGGGATCGGTGAGCGTGCTGAGTGCGAAGTCGAGCAGCTCGCGTGAGGGTGCCGCGTGCGCGGACTCGCGGGCGGCGAGAACGACGCGCCCGTACGCGCCTCGGATCTCCATCTCGCTCGCGTCACGTGGTACGCCGAGCGCGGTGTACAGGTCAGGCAACGTGGCGGTGGTCACGGGAACGAGGCTAGGGGCGAGGTCGCGGCTACGGGCAGCGCACGGGTCGCAGTGGCGCTCGGATCGGTCGCATTACCGGATCAACCCCCGTCAGTGGATGCGTTCGGTGAGGATCCGGTTGATGACGGAGGGATTCGCCTTGCCGCCCATCCGCTTCATGACGGGCCCGACAAGTGCGCCCAGCGCACGGGCATTTCCCGCCTTGTAGTCCGCGACGGCCTTGGGGTTCTCCTCGAGGACCGCGTCGACGGCGGCCGCGATCGCCCCTTCGTCGGACACCTGCGTCAGACCCTTCGACCTCACGATCGCGTCGGGCGCGGCGCCGGTCTGCCACATCTCGGCGAAGACGTCCTTCGCGGCAGAGCCGGACACCTCGCCCTTCTTCACGAGCGTGAGCAGCGCGCCGAGCTGCGCTGGCGTGACCTTCGCGCCCGTGACCGAGCCGTCGTCGTTCTTGAGGTAGCGCAGCACCTCGCCAGTCACCCAGTTGGCGGCTGTCTTCGCCTCGCCACCCGAGGCGCGCACGGTCTCCTCGAAGAAGTCCGCGAGCGCGCGATCTTCGACGAGGATGCGAGCGTCGTAGTCCGAGAGCCCGTACTCCTTTGTGAAGCGCGCGCGGCGGGCGGTCGGCAGCTCAGGGATCGTCGCGCGCAGGCGCTCGACATCGGCGCGCGTCGGCGCGAAGGCCACGAGGTCGGGCTCAGGGAAGTACCGGTAGTCCTGAACGTCCTCCTTCGAACGCTGCAGGAACGTTTGCTTTCGCTCGGGACTCCAGCCGACGGTGATCTTTCCCTTGCGCGTGCGAAGCTCGCCGCCGGCTTGCCATTCCTGCCATAGGCGCTCGGCCTCATAGGGCAGCGCCTCCTCGAGCGCGGCGTAGCTGTTCATGTTCTTGATCTCGCTCTGCG
>JBDUCG010000155.1:0-5098 GCA_040003565.1 Chloroflexota bacterium
TCGAGGTCCTTGATGTCCGAATACGCCCACTCGGTCGTGGGCCGGTAATAGAACATCAGCAGCGTCCCGGTCAGCGTGAGCACGAGGAACAGGAAGAACGACAGGCCACCCATGCACCACGTGTACGGGATGGCAAGAGCGTGTCTCCGCACCTTGACGGGGTGGAGGTGGAGGAACACGTTCGTGAAGACCGCGAGCGACTGGTTCTTGCGCGAGTCCGGGTAGCCGTGGCGGAAGAGCGACTTCCACAGCACGCCCTGCTTGACGCGCTGCCACATCTGCACCGGGATGTCGAGCATCTAGTGAACGTGCTCCTTCTGTGGTTCTGGCGCTGCGTGGCCGTTTTCATGGACATGACCGTTGTGCCCGTTCTTGAAGCCGACCGCGCGGGCGGGATCGTACATAGGAAGCGGCCGGATCGCCCTGCCGCCGCCGACGGTGAGATCGAGGTGCACCTCGTCGTCGATCGACTCCTTCGGCAGGGTCTTCCCCACCGCGGGCATGACCGCGCCGTAGCGGTTCATCGTGATCGCGTCGGTCGGGCAGCGGATGACGCACAGCGCGCAGCGGATGCACGCGGTCTCGTCGAGGAAGAACGCGACGCCCTGGCCCCACTTCTTCGCCTCGCCGACCGCGGGGATCGCGCCGTCATCCACGACGTCCGACATGTCGACCATGTGGATCACGTCCATCGGGCAGACGTCGACGCAGCCGCCACAGATGATGCATAGCTCGCCGATGATCTCGATGTTGAAGTTGCATTTGAGGCAGCGGTCCGACTCGGCGATGGCCTGCGCCTGCTCGTAGCCCTGGTTCACCTCGAGGAACAGCCCGCGGCGCTCTTTCTTAGCGAGCTTGGGCATCTCCTGCCGCGGGATGCGGTCGTAATCCACCGACATGTTGTGGTACACGCGCGCGAGCTCGCCCTCGCCGGCGATCTGGCCGATGTTGTCGGGCGTGCTCGAGCGTCGCAGCGTCACGATCTCGTGGTACTCGGGCACGTTCACCGCGGAAGCGATCGGATCGAGGAAACGCGCGACCTGCTGCGCCGCTGAGCGCCCGTCCGCGACGGCCGCGATGATCGTCGACGGACCTTCGCGGTAGTCGCCGGCCATGAAGATCTTCGGGACCGAGGTCTGATACGTGTCCGGGTCGACCTTCAGGTCGCGGTAGCGCTTGACGCGGAACTCCGGGATGTCGGCGAGCCAGGTCGTGTCGGGGTTCTGGCTGAGGGCGAGCAGCACGGTCTCGCAGGGGACGTCGAATTCGGAACCCGCGATCGGCTCGGGGCTGCGGCGACCGCTCTTGTCCGGCTCGCCGAGCTTGTTGCGGATGAACCGCACCCCGCGCGCGTGACCCCACTCCGTCGTGAGGATCTCGACCGGCGACGAGAGGTAGACGAAGTTGATGCCCTCGCGCTCCGTCTCGGTGAGCTCCTCCTCGTCGACGACCATCTCGTCGCGGCCGCGGCGGTAGACGATCGACACGTTGTCCGCGCCAAGCCGCCACGAGGTCGACGCGCAGTCCATCGCGGTGTAGCCACCGCCGAGGACGACGACGCTCTTCCCCACTTCGACGGGGCGGCCGCGGTACGCGCGCTCGAGGAACACGATGCCGGCCATGACGCCATCGGCGTCGAGGTTCTTGATCTCCGCCGGATAGTTCGGCTCGAAGCAGCCGGCGGTGACGAGCACGGCGTCGTAGTCATCGTGCAGCTGTTTCAGGGTCACATCGCGACCGACATAGGTCGACAGACGCAGCTCGACGTTCTCGTTGACGATCCCGTTGACGTCACGATCGATGACCTCGCGCGGAAGGCGGAACGGTGGGACGCCCGCGAGCGCCGTGCCGCCGGCCTGATCGAGCGCATCGAGGACGGTCACGCCGAAGCCCAGCTTCGCGAGGTCGCTCGCCGCGGCCAGACCGGCGCAGCCCGCGCCGACGACGGCGACCCGACCGCGTGGCGGACCGATGACCGGCGGAGGCGGCTGCGTATACGAACGACCGTCGACGCGCACGTTCTCGTGCGTCCAGTCCGATAGGAATTTCTTCACGTAGCGGATGGACAGCGGCTTGTCGACCTCTTTGCGGCGGCACGCGGTCTCGCACGGCGCGGCACACACGGAGCCGCAGATCGACGCCATCGGGTTGGGGTCGAGAGCGAGCTCCCACGCTTTCTCGAATTCACCGGCTGCCGCAAGGTTCAGGTACCCGCGGCAGTTGGTCTTCACGGGACAGGCTTCCTGGCAAGGGATGTTGTCCTGGTACCAGGACGGCCCGACCTCCACCACCTGGTACAGCTCTCTCACGCTTGGCTCATGCTACCGACGGCACATGGCGCGTCAAACGAGCGCAGTCACGATCGAACGCAAGACCCGCCTCGACGGATCGGTCAGCGAGTACCGCTGTGAGCGATTAGCACTCGAGGTCGATCGTCGCGCGGTGCTTCGTTACGTCATGGACCGCGAATGGGTCATAGCGGACACCGGCATCGTGCTGCATCCGGGTCAGATCACGATCGCGCATTACTGGAGCGATCGCCCGTACAACGTCTATCAGTGGCTCGATGGCGCGCAAACGATCGCGTACTACTGCAACGTCGCGAGCGACACGGTCATCCGCGAGGATGTGGTCGCCTACACGGACCTCGTCGTCGACGTGCTCGTGATGCCATCGGGGGAGACGATCGTTCTCGATGAGGAGGAGCTGCCACCTGACCTCGCGCCGGCGCTGCGCATCCACATCGCGCGCGCGCTCGAGGCCATCGCGTCAGGCCCGCGCCGCCTCGTACAGGAGATCGAGCGCGAGACGCGCGCGGCCCTCAGCGCCTAACCACGCTCCAGGGGGACGGTCTTCCCCCTACCGGGGGGTCGCCCCCCTTGTTTAGCAGGAACACACTTCCACGCATGGACGATGACTCCCGCCTCGCGAACCGCGGTACGACCGACCCCCTAGCGGAGGTCGATCCGAACGCGCCGCAGAGCGGACCGAACCGCAGTGATCTCGAAGCCCTGAAGGACGGCGCCGCGATGATGATCCAGGCGGGCAACCGGGTGGCCGCGATGGCCCTCCTGTGGTCCGCCGTCGCGATCGACCCGACCGACCTCGCATCGCATCGCCGTCTCGCTGCGACGCTCGCCCACGGTGGCGACATCGACGGCGCCGCCGACGAATACGCGCGCTACATCGAGTTCATGCTTCCGCTCGGCGAAGTCGGCCGCGCAACGCTCGAGCTCTCCTACGGAGCCAGCATGATCGGCGGACATCGCACGCTGCACGAGGCCGCCGAGAAGATCGTCACCGCGGTGCGCTCGATCGTGCCGCCGGTCGGCACTGCGATCACGCCCATCAACGCCGCCATGGCGCCGTCGTTCCCTGCCACGCGACCCGCGGCACCGGCGATGCGGCCCATCGCGCCCGCCTACGCGCCCGCGGTGCCGGAAGTCACGGCGCCGCTTCCCACGCCACGTCTCCTCCCGAAGGTCCCGTTCCGCTTCTGTGTCCACGCCGACGGCGATCGTCATTGGATGCAGCTCGAAGGTGGCAGCGCGGAGCTCGTCCCCGTCGCGGTACGGGTCATCGACCAGAACGAGAACGTCATCGAGACACGGCTCGTCATCCCCCTCGCGCCGGGCGACAAGGGGCATGCACCGCGCGACGACCGTTCCGCGCCCGGTGTGGCCTGGGTCGTCGTGGGTATCCCGAATGACGTCGTCGCCGCGATCGACGCAGGTCAGCCTTCACCGTACGGCTTCCAAGCGAAGGTCGGCGATGAGTGGCTCTCGCTCGATCTCTCCGACACGGGTTGCCGTCTCGGACGTACGCGCTCGAAGAGCGCGGCCTCGTAACCGCACACCGACTCGCGTAGCCTGACCTTCATGCGACGGCTTCTGCGGGACGCGCTGCCCCTGCGACGCGGCGAATGGGGCCTCGCCCTCTTCCTGTACTTCCTGCTCACCGTGATGGTCGGCGCCGACTGGGTCGGGAAGCTCGGAGCCGATGCGCTCTTCGTGAAGCGGTACGGCGTCCAGAACGTGCCGTGGATGTACATCATCACGCCGATCGCGATGCTCGCGGTCTCGGCGCTCATCTTCTTCTTCATCGACCGCATGCGCCGCCGCACGATGCTGCTCGTCTACGTCGCCGCCGTCACGCTGGCGTCGGTCGGGATCCAGTACGCGATCAGCTACGAGACCATCGGGACCGTCATCCAGCCGATCTCTTATGTCTTCGCGCACGGCGTCAAGGAGACCATCTACATCCTCTTCTGGGTCTACGCGGGCAACCTGTATGACACCGAGCAATCGAAGCGCATGTTCCCGTTCTTCGCCGGTTCGGTGCTGGTGGGCAAGATCGTTGGCGGCCTCGTCGGCGCCGCGATCGCGCCGATCATCCACGCGGAGAACTTCATCGGCGCGCAGGCCGTCGGCTTCTTCGTGTGCTTCGTCGCCCTCGTGCTCTACCGCGGGCTCCCCGAAGGCCGCAGCGGCCAGGTCGTCATCAAACATCGGCCGCAGGGCATTCGCGCGACGATCCGCGAGTCGGTGGACGGCTACCGCGCCGTGACGTCTGACAAGCTCCTCCGCACCTTCGGTGTCGGCGTCTTCTTCTGGTATTTCCTCATGCAGTTCGCGAACTTCCTGTATTTGCTGGGTCTCGACCAGTCCTCCGCGCAGTCGGCGACCGGCGTGGGCCGCGAGGATCTCTTCAGTCAGCTCTACGCGTCCGTCTATACGAGCTCGTCGCTTGTCGCGCTCGCGATCCAGAGCTTCATCACCAGCGGCCTTCTCCGCCGCATCGGCATCGCCTGGGTGCTCTTCTTCCTGCCGCTTTGGTTCCTTGGGACCTACGCCGCCGCGACGTACTACGACCTGAATCTCATCACCGGCATCGCGCTCCAGCTCGGCGAGCGGATCTGGATCCCCGCGCTTCATCGCCCGGCGAGCGAGCTCGTATACAGCCAGGTGTCCGACGCGATCCGTCCGCGCGCCCGCGCGTTCCTGTCCGGCGGAGTGAACGCGTTCGGGAACATGGCCGCGGCGATCGCGCTCATCGTCGGTCTTCGCTACTCCGACGTGCAGACGCTGCTCGCGGCCGG
>JBDUCG010000009.1:0-17237 GCA_040003565.1 Chloroflexota bacterium
CTCGAGCACGCCGCGGATGCGGTGCGTCTCGATGATGTCGATGCCGACCTCGGTGCTCATCTCAAAACGGCTTGAGCACCATCAAAACGACGATGAGCGCGACCACGGTGATGTCGGGTGCATAGCGCCTCATCATCGCTTGCCCGTCCAGGAACAGGCGGAGCCGGTCGGTCACTTGTCCACGTTTTGCCGCGTCCTCGAGCGCTTCACCCCAGCGGCGATCGTGCGCGAGCATCACCGGGGTCGCTCCGATCACAAGGAGCATCACGACCATCGGTATGAATACCCAGAGCGGCCCGCCGTCGATCGGACCGAAAAGGGAGATCCCGCCGACGATCGCTGTCACGATGCCCGTCGCGAGCGTCGCAAAGATGCCCGGTGCGATCATGAGATTCTCGAGACGCCCGCTGACGTCCGCGATCGCCTTGAGGACGCGCATGTCGGTTGCGCGTCGCGCTGAGCTGAGGGCAATCCCGCGACCCAGAAGGCCGCTGACCAGCCACATCGCGCTCAGCACGTGAAGCAGCTTGAGCAACGTGTACAACGTCATCGCCGCTCCCGCTCGATCCGGTTCATTCCACCGTGACGCTCTTCGCGAGGTTCCGCGGCTGGTCGACGTCGTTGCCGCGCCGGTCGGCGATGTGGTACGCGAGCAGCTGCAGCGGGATGATCGCGAGGACCGGCTCGAGGAGCTCCTCGGTCTTCGGGATGCGGATGATCTCCTCCGCTTTGCCTACGATCTCGTTGTCGTCGTCGTTCGCCACGGCGATCAGGACGCCGGCGCGCGCGCGGACCTCTTCCATGTTCGAGCGCATCTTCTTGTACACGGAGTCCTTGAGCGCGATCGCGACGACCGGGAGGTCCTCGTCGATCAGCGCGTTCGTGCCGTGCTTCATCTCGCCCGCGGCGGTCCCCTCGGCGTGGATGTACGAGAGCTCTTTTAGCTTCAGCGCGCCCTCGAGCGCGGTCGGGTAGTTCACTCCTCTTCCGAGGAAGAGGAAGTTGCGCGCGGTGTGGTAGCGGTACGCGAGCGCGCGCACCTTCGGCTCCTCACGCAGCACGGCGTCGACGAGCGTCGGCAGGTGGAAGGCCTCTGCGAGAAGCCGGTGCGAGCGGTCGGCGTCGATCGTCCCGCGCCGCTGCGCGAGGTAGATCGCGAACAGGTAGAGGTCGACGAGCATCGCGGTGTAGGCCTTCGTCGACGCCACCGCGATCTCGGGCCCGGTGTGCAGATAGATGACGTCGTCGGCGACTCGGCTGGCCTCGCTGCCCATGACGTTCACGACGCTGAGCAGCCGGGCGCCCTGTTTGCGCGCTTCCTCCATCGCGGCGAGGGTGTCGGCGGTCTCGCCGGACTGCGTGATCGACACGAGAAGCTGCCCTTTCGTCACGACCGGCTCGCGGTAGCGGTACTCGCTCGGGATGTCGATGTCGCACGGGACGCGCGCGAGGCGCTCGATGAGGATCTTGCCGACGAGCGCGGCGTGGCCGGCGGTGCCGCAGCCGACCAGCGTGATGCGGGACAGGCTGCGGACGTAGTCGTCGGTAAGGCGAACGTTCTCGTCGAACACCACCCGGCCCGACGAGCGGTCGACGCGCCCCAGCAGCGTGTCGTTGATCGCGCGGGGTTGCTCGTGGATCTCCTTCAGCATGAAGTGCTTGTAGCCCGACTTTGCCGCGGCGACGGCGTCCCAGGTGATGATCTGCGGCGTCTTCGTGATGGGCGTCCCGTCGATCCGGAAGAAGCTCGCCCCGTCCTTCGTTACGACGGCGACATCGCCGGCCTCGAGGAACGCGACCTTGCGCGTGTGCTCGAGCAGCGCCGGCATGTCGGACGCGATGAAGGTCTCGCCCTCGCCGAAGCCCACGATCACACCGCCGGCGCTCGCGATCCGCGCCGCGACGATCTTTCCCGGATCGCGCGACGTGATGAAGGCGAGCGCCGCCGCGCCTTCGAGCTGCGTGAGCACGGCCAGCGCGGCGACGTCAAGGGTGCTCCCCTTCGCGAGCTCCTCTTCGAGCAGATGCACGGCGACCTCGGTATCCGTCTCGCTCGTGAAGCGGTGTCCGCGCTCCAGCAAAGGAGCCTTGAGCTCCTCGAAGTTCTCGATGATCCCGTTGTGGATCACGGCGGTCACGCCGCCGCAATCGACGTGCGGATGCGCGTTCTGCTCGCTCGGGCGGCCGTGCGTGGCCCAACGCGTGTGACCGATCCCCGTGTGGCCGGTGGATGGATGCGCCGCGACGACCGCGGCGAGGTTGTCGAGCTTGCCCTCCGCGCGCAGCACCTCGAGCGAGCCGTTCTGCTGTACCGCCACGCCCGCGGAGTCGTAGCCGCGGTACTCCAGACGGCGGAGGCCGCCCATGAGCACGGGCATCGCGGCCCGCGGCCCGACGTACCCGACGATGCCGCACATGGCTAGACCAGCTCCTTCTGCGCGACCTCGGCGAGGCGCGCCGCGGTGGACGAGGCCACGGCCGCGTCGCGGGCTTCGACCGTGATGCGCAGCACCGGCTCGGTGCCCGACGGCCTCACCAGCAGCCTACCCGTCGTGCCCAGCGCGTCAGTCGCCTCCTTTAGAGCGGCGACGAACACCGGGCTGGATTCCCAATCGGCGCGGCGCGAGGCCTTCACGTTCTTCGTCACTTGCGGCCAGCGTTCCATCCCAGCGGCCAGCTCTGCGAGCGGTCGTCCTTCCGCTCGGATGAGGTGCATCACCTCGAGCGCGGTCAGGATCCCGTCCCCGGTCGTGTGGTACTTGCGGAAGATCACGTGGCCGGACGGCTCGCCGCCGAACTGCGCCCCGGTCCGCACCATCTCCTCCCAGACGTATCGGTCGCCGACCTTCGTGCGCACCAGGCCGATGCCGTCGCGCGCGAGACTCGCTTCGAGGCCGCCGTTCGACATGACCGTGCCGACGACGAGCTTCGGCTCGAGCTGTCCGTGCCGTGCGAAGTGCCGCGCGGCGAGCGCGAGGACGAAGTCCCCGTCGTGCACCTCCCCGCGGGTATCGACGATCATGACGCGGTCGCCGTCGCCGTCGAACGCGAAGCCGATGTCCGCCTTGCGGTCCACGACGGCGCGCTGCAGCGCCTCGGGCTGCGTCGCGCCGCAGCCGGCGTTGATGTTCGCGCCGTCTGGCGTGTCGAACAGCGTCAACACCTCCGCACCGGTCTGCGCGAATACGGACGGCGCGACGCGGTACGTCGCGCCGTTCGCGCAGTCGAGAACGATGCGCATGCCCTCGAGCCTCGGCGCGAGGCCGACGAGGAAGTCCTCGTACTCCTTCACCAGGCCGCGGGAGTCGCCGACGAGTCCGATGCCGCCCTCGGTCGGGCGCGGCAGCGTGTCTTCGCCGGTCATGGCGGCCTCGATCTGATCCTCGGTCGCGTCCGGCAGCTTCAGGCCGCCGTGGTCGAAGAACTTGATCCCGTTGTCCGGCGCGGGATTGTGTGACGCACTGATCACGCCGCCCGCGACGAAGTCGCCGGTGCGCGCCAGGTACGCCAGGCCCGGCGTGGGGATGTGGCCGACGAGGCGGACCTCCATGCCGACCGAACACAGACCCGCGGCGAGCGCGCTCTCGAGCATCCGGCCGCTGCGCCGCGTGTCGCGTCCGACGACGACGCGGTGCCCCGGCCCACCCAGCACATGGCCCGCCGCCCGGCCAAGTCGCAGCGCGAGCTCCGGCGTGAGGTCTTTGTTCGCGACCCCGCGGATGCCGTCGGTGCCGAACATGCGCGTCATCGCGTACGTATCGTGACCGTGACCCGGGTTGGCTGCAGCGTCTGTACGTTCACGCCTGCGGGCACTCGGACGACCACGTCGATCGTGTACGTGCCCGGGCCGCGCCCGCCGGCATCGACCGACGCCACGACCTGCTCGGGTGGCAGATTCGCAAGCGTCGGTACCGGCCCCGCGACGAGCACGCTCACGTTGGTGATGTCGAGGTCGGCGGCCAGATTCCCGGACATGCCGGTCACCACCACCGCAGAGCTGAACACGCGCGTCCCCGCGAGCGGCTGCACCGTCACCGTGACCGTGACGTCGGTGGGCTTCAGCAGCGTGACGCCTTCGGGCACCGACAGCGCGACGGTCCGCGTCTTCGTCGCGCTCAGATCGCCGACATCGATGGGCTGCGTCTCGATCCGATCGACGGTGGACAGCACTTTGTCGTCGCCACGCACGGTCACGGCGAATGGATCCATCGCGACGCCGACGACCCAGTACCCCGGGGCCACGACGCCGCGCAGCGTGAAGACCACCGGCACCGTCCGTGTCGTCGCGATCGGCAGCACCGGCACTTTGACCACGACCACGCCCGGGTCGACCTGGAGACCGTCGATGGGCATGCCGGCCGCATCGACGGGTATCGCCGGCGTGCTCGATTCGATGTCCGTCTGCACGTCGCCGAAGCCGACGGTCGCGAGGACCGACACGATCCGCGCGATGTCGCTCTCCGGACCCGTCACCCTCACCTCGGTCGGCGCTACGGCCGCATCGCCCGCCCTCGCTCCGGACGGCGGACTGTTCGCGAACCTGGGCTGCACGGTGAGCGTGCGGGACGTGACGCGTTCCGCGCGCACTGGCACCGTCGGCGGCAAAACGTCGACGACCTCGACGCCTTCCCGCGCCACGGTGACCATGACGCGGGCGTCCTGCGGCTCGGCCTGTCCGAGCGCGAGCGACTTCACGTCGATGGTCGCTCGCAGGTCCGACAGCGCGACACGGTCAGCGATACCCGCTGGTCCGCGGAGCGTGACGCCGACGTCGCCGAGTTGCCCGCGCACGACGTAGCCCGCCGGGACGTTGTCCGGTCGCTCGACGGGGATCCGTCCGTTGAAGGTGACGGTGATCACGGGCGGCGTGGCGTTCTGCGCGTTGGCGACCCAGAACAGGATCGCGATCACGACCGCGATGGCCTTCAGCGGAAAGTCGTGCGTCATGATGCGACGCACGTCGATGCGTCGGCGCAGCCAGGCGGGGCGCGCGCCCTCGACCGCGCGCACGACTAGGACGCCTTGCTGCGGAAGGGCAGCGGCTGGATGCGGCTGCGCAGCAGTGACAGGAGCACGCGTCGCAGGCGCTCTTCATCGAGCCCGCCGATCATGCGGCCATTCGAGGCGATCGAGATCGCCTGCGTCTCCTCGGAAACGACGACGACCACTGCGTCCGTCTGCGAGCTCACCGACAGCGCGGCGCGGTGGCGCATCCCGTAGCGGTGGGCCGCGCGCTCGGGCGTCTCCTCAAGCGGGAGCAGGCAGGCCGCGGCGAGGATCAGGCCGCCGCGGACGATGACCGCGCCATCGTGCAGCGGCGAACGCGTCATGAAGATCGAGCCGAGGAGCTCGGCAGTGAGCTTCGCGTGGATCGGGACGCCCGTCTCGCTGTAGTCCTGCAGACCGGTGCTGCGCTCGACCACGATGAGCGCGCCGTGCCGGGCCTCCGCGATGAGCAGCGCCGCACGGACCAGCTCGTCGACGATGTGATCGACCTCGTTGTCCGGCACCTGCACCAGCAGCCGATTGAGCGGGCCGAGCTGACCGAGCTGACCGAGCGCGCGGCGCAGCTCCGGCTGGAAGACGATGAGGAGCGCGAACACCGCGAAGGCGAAGACCGCCGAGAGCACGAACTTCGTGAGCTCGAGCTTGAGGAGGACGGCGAGACCGTAGATGCCGACGAGGACGAGGACGCCGAGGAGGAGCTGCACCGCGCGCGTGCCGCGAATGAGCACGAGCACGTAGTAGATGAACACCGCGACGATGAGGACGTCGAGGACGTTGTTCCAGCCGCAGCACTGGCCGTTGAAGACCTTCTGCAGCGCTTCGGTGACGACGTCCATCTATTCCACCAGCGCCAGCTGCTCGACCTCCGCAGCAAGGTCCTCACGTCCGTCGAGCCGCAGTGCCTGCACCAGCAGATGGCATTTCACCTTTGCGACGTCACGCTTCCCGAGCGTGCGGACCACGTCGACGAGCAGTCGCTGCGCGTCATGATCCGCTACTCCGCTCGAGATGAGCTGGAGCAAGAGATCGGATGCCGCGTCGTTCCGTCCGTCAGCGATGTAGCGCCGCGCCGCCTCGAGCGCCTTTTCTCCGCCGCGCGGATCACGCTTCGCGAGATAGCCCGCGGCCGCCGCTTCCACCGCTCGCGAATCCGCGTCTTCGGCCGGCTGCTCGCCGTCGCTCGGGCCGAGCCTGAGGGCTTCGGGATCGCTCGAATCGGAAGACCACGGATCCGACCACGCCGCCCGTCGCTCTACGGGTGCGGCGTCGGACGCGACGACCGCGGGCGCAGCGGATGCTACCGACGGTGCGGACGCGGCTGATGCAGCGGGCGCGGCATTGCGCCAGGACGGCTCCACGGGCAGCGGCGACTCTTGCCGTTGCGATGTCCCGCCGAACGCGGAACGCATCAGCGCGGCACGATCTTCGGCGCCGGCGGATGAGCGCGCGGGAGCCGGCGTCACAGCGGCAGGGTCCGATCTGACGGCGACCCCGGCGGATGCGTGCGCGGCAACAGGCTCGGGTGCGGGCTCCACCGCATCCACCCCGAGCGTGCGCGCGAGCCGCACGAGCTCGCGCGAATCAGGAAGACGTTCGAGCGCGAACTCGGCCTCGAGCCGCGCGCGCTCTCTCGAACCGAGGAGCAACGCGGCCTGGATGTAGCGCACGTATTCGTCGGCGGCCGCACTCGGATCACCGGCGAGCATGAGGGCGGCGGCGAGACGCCGATGCGCGGTGAGATCGTTAGGGTCGAGCGCCGTCGCATCGCGGTAAAGACCGATCGCGCCCGCGCGCTGGCCGGCCTTCGCGACCGCGGCACCGCCGTCGAGCAGCATGCGCAGCGCGCCGGGCCGGTCTTCCTGCTCGATGAGCACCTTCGCGAGTCCGCGGTACCCGCCGTCTGCGCCGGGGAAACGCGTCAGCAGGTAACGGAACTGCTCCTCGGCCTGCCGAAGTCGACCGGATTGCAGGCTTTTCAGACCCGATGCGAGCGCGACTTTGTAGTTGAAGTCGGACGAGCGTGTGCTCACTGCGCCCTAGTGTGCGCTGGCCGGGTGTCCTGCTGCTAGCGCTTGGTGAACTGCGGGGCCTTGCGCGCCCGCTTAAGACCCGGCTTTTTCCGCTCTTTGGCACGGGGGTCTCGGGTCAGAAGCCCGGCACGACGCAGGGCCGGTCCCAGCTCCTTGTCCATCTGCTGGAGCGCCCTCGCGATCCCGTGGGCGATCGCGCCGATCTGCCCGGTCACGCCGCCGCCCTCCACTTTGATCATGGCGTTGAAGCGCCGTGCGGTGTTCGTCACGGTGAACGGAAGCGTCGCGCGGTCGGTGGCGCCGTCGCGCCCGAAGTAATCGTCGAGGGCCTTGCCGTTCACGACGACGGTGCCCTCGCCGGGCACCAGGCGGACGCGCGCGATCGACGTCTTTCGCCGGCCGGTCCCCTGGAAATACGGCACTGATTTCATCGTGCGGTCGCCTCCTTCAGCTCGGTCGGTCGCTGTGCGGCGTGCGGATGCTCCGCGCCGGCATAGACGTGGAGCTTGCGCATCATCTGCTCCCCCAGCCGGTTCCGCGGCAGCATGCCGCGCACGGCGCGGCGAATGACCTCCTCGGGCCGGCGCGCGAGGAGCCGCTCAAGGCTCTCGGTGCGCATGCCACCCGGATAGCCGGAGTGCCGCACGTACTGCTTCGCCTGGAGCTTCCGTCCGGTCACCTTGATCTTGCCCGCGTTGAGGACGATCACCGGATCGCCGACGTCGATGTGCGTCGAGAACGTCGCGCGGTGCTTTCCGCGCAGCAGCGTCGCGATTCGCGTCGCAAGACGGCCGAGGGTCGCCCCATCAGCGTCTACCACGCGCCACTCGCGTTTGATGTCCGCGCTCTTCACCGCGTATGTCTTCGTCATCATTCCCAGTTCTCGCTTCCGTCCTGCCGTCTTCGTTCGCCACCATACCGGACCGTCACCAGGCACAGCCCCTTCGCTGGGGCGCTCGGCCCCGCGAGCGACCTGTCCCGCGCCTCGAGGATCTCGCCGAACAGCTCGACCGTGACCTTGCCGCGACCCACCCAGAGCAGCGTTCCCACGATCCCGCGGACCATGCCGCGGAGGAACGCGTCCGACTCGATCTCGAAGAGGAGCACATCCCCCTCGGAGATCCACTCGGCGCGCTTCACGGTGCGCTCGCCGGACTCCCCCGCCGCGAACGCCGCGAAGTCGTGGCGTCCCACCAGCTGAGCCGCCGCCGCACGCATCGCCGCGATGTCGAGCGCGCCCGGATGCCAGTGCTCGCGCCGCATCCAGAGCGGGTCGCGGACCGCCGCGGTGCGGATGCGATATTCATATGTGCGTCCCGTCGCCGAGAACCGAGCGTGGAACGAGTCCTCCGCCGGCTCCAGATCCGAGACCGCGATGTCCTCGGGGAGAAGGGCGTTGACCCCTCTCTCCAGCTCCTCCGAGCCCAGATTGCTCGTCGTCCGCAGATCGATGACCTGACCGCTCGCGTGCACGCCGGCATCGGTCCGGCCCGCACCGGTGATCCGCACCGGTTCCCCGCACATCACGGCGAGGACGCGCTCGATCTCACCCTGCACCGTCGGCGCGTTCGGCTGGATCTGGAACCCCGCGTACGCGGTCCCGTCATACGCCACGCGCGCCTTCCAATGCTTCGTCTCCGCCGCTGGCTAGGCCTCCTTCGCGCCCGCGGTCGTCTTCTTGCGGGCAGGTGCGCGCTTTGCTTTCGCAGGCGCGCTCTCGGCCTTGTCAGCCTTGGTCGTTTCGGCCGCCGCGCGCCGGCGCGGAAGACCCAGCCGGCGGCGCTTCGGCGCGGCGTCGGCATCGGCCTCGGGCTTCTTCTCTTCCGTCGCCGGCATCAGCTCGAGCAGCATGAGCGGCGCGGAGTCGCCGACGCGGCGTGCCAGATGCGTCGTGCGCAGATAGCCGGAGGTGCGGTCGGGGTACCGCTTCGCGAGGTCGTCAAAGACCTTCTCGACGATGACCTGCTCAGGCAGCCACGCGCGCGCGCGGCGGCGCGCGACGAGCGAGCCGTCCTTGCCGAGGTTGATCATCCGGTCGACGAAGCCGCGGATCTCCTTGGCCTTCGCCTCGGTGGTCTTCACGCGCTCGTAGCGGAGCACCGACAGCGTCAGGTTCTTCAGCATCGTCCGGCGCTGGCCGGTGGTGCGTCCGAACTTGCGCTGATGGACCTGATGGGGCACCTAGGCCTCCCCGCCCGCCGGGTTCTCGTCCTCGCCCTCGTCCGTCAGCCCATTGTCCGAAGGTGCGCCATCGTCGGTGATGGTCTCGTCAGTGATGGTCTCGTCGGTGGCGTTCTCGTCACGGACAGGCGGCTCGATCAGTCCACGGGCAGCGAGCCGCTCCTTGATCTCGTCCAGCGACTTCTTGCCGAAGTTGCGCATGCGGAGCAGCTCCTCGTCCGGGGTCTGGAGGAGCTGGCCGACCTTGGTGATGCCGTGCCGCTTGAGCGAGTTGAACGCGCGCTGCGGCAGATCGAGATCCTCGATCGGCATGTCGGAGATCGCCGACGGGAGCGCACTCCCGTTCGTGCGGTCCGGCGCGGCGATCGCGGTCTGCGTCTTCGTCAGTCCGGCGAACATGCTGAACTGCTGCACGAGGATGTTCGACCCCTGCGCGACCGCCTCGTCCGGAGTGGTCGTCCCGTCGGTCCAGACCTCGAGGATGAGCCGGTCGTAGTTGGTCACCTGACCGACACGCGTGCTCTCGACCGCGAAGTTCACCTTCTTGACCGGGCTGTACAGCGCATCGATCGGGATCACGCCGATCGGGAGACCCTCACGCCGCTCGGCGGAGTGGAAGCCGCGGCCGGTCTCGATCGTGAGCTCCATCCACAGCGAGGCTTCGGGCTCGAGCGTCGCGATAGGCGCTTCCGGGTTCACGATCTCGATCTCGCTGGTGGTGACGATGTCGCCCGCGGTCGCTACGCCGGGGCCTTCCTTCTCGATGGTCAGCGTGACCGGCTCGTTGGAGAACGAGCGCAGCCGGATCTGCTTGAGGTTAAGGACGATCTGGACGACGTCTTCCTTGACGCCGGGGATCGTCGAGAACTCGTGCGCGACACCGCGCACGCGGGCGGCGGTGATGGCCGCGCCGGGGAGCGATGACAGCAGCACGCGACGCAGCGAATTACCGAGGGTCGTGCCGTATCCGGGCGGGAGCGGTTCGCAGGCGAACTTCGCGTAGCGCTCGTCGCCTTCGATGCGCTCGATCTTGGGGTACTCGAGTTCCACGATGGTCATTGGCTGTTCCTTCCTGCCGCGCTAACGGGAATAGTGCTCAACGATGAGCTGTGTGTTGACCTGCGCCTCGATCTGATCGCGCGTGGGCACGGCCAGCACCTTCGCGCTGAAGTTGTCGGGATCGGTCTCGAGCCAGCCGGGTCGCGTCTGTGTCTTCGCCCAGGCCAGCATCTCCTTGAAGTAGCTCGAGTCGCGGCTCGACTCGCGCACCGTGATGAGGTCGCCCGGCTTCACCTGATAGCTGGGCGTCTTGGTGACGCGGTCGTTGACCTTGATGTGCGCGTGCGCGACGAGCTGCCGCGCCTGCGAGCGCGACTTGCCGAAGCCCGCGCGGTAGACGGTGTTGTCGAGGCGCCGCTCCAGGTTCTGGAGCATGACCTCGCCGGTCGCGCCCTTGATCTCGGCGGCCTGGTCGAACGTGTTCTTCATCTGTCGCTCGAGGACGCCGTAGATACGCCGCGCCTTCTGCTTCTCGCGAAGCTGCAGCGCGAAGTCGGACACCTTGCGGCGACGCTGCTGGTGCATGCCCGGCGGCGAGCTGCGGCGCTCGAAGGTGCACTTCGTCAGGCACTTCTCGCCCTTGAGGAAGAGCTTCATGCCCTCACGCCGGCAGAGACGGCAGACCGGTCCGGTGTAACGCGCCATCTAGACCCTCCGCCGCTTGGGCGGGCGGCAACCGTTGTGCGGGATCGGCGTGACATCGGTGATCGCGGTGACCTCGAGGCCGGTCGCCTCGAGCGCGCGGATCGCGGCCTCGCGACCGGCGCCCGGTCCGCGCACGAAGACCTCGACGGTCTTCATGCCGGTGTCCATCGCCTTGCGCGCCGCGTTCTCCGCCGCGACCTGTGCCGCGTAGGGCGTGCTCTTGCGCGAGCCCTTCCAGCCGGACGCGCCGGCGGACGACCACGCGATGACGTTCCCCACGGGGTCACTGATCGAGATGATCGTGTTGTTGAAGGACGCTTTGACGTGCGCGGCGCCCCGCGGCACAACGCGGCGCTCGCGCTTCTTGCGCGGAGCGGCCTTCTCGGCACCGGCTGCCTGCTCCGCATCCGGAGCGGCGTCCTTCTTTTCCCCCTTCGCGGGTCGGGCGTCCTTTGCCGCGGCGTCGCGACGCTCGGGCCGGTCCTTCGCAGCGACATCCTTGCTGTCTTTTGCCATTACGTCTTCGACACCGACTTCTTCTTTCCGGCCACGGTCTTACGTGGACCTTTTCGCGTACGCGCATTGGTGCGCGTGCGCTGGCCGCGGACCGGCAGGCCCCTGCGGTGCCGAAGCCCGCGGTAGCTACCGATCTCCTGGAGTCGTTTGATGTTCATGGCCACTTCGCGGCGGAGGTCGCCCTCGACCGTGAAGCCGCGGTCGATGATCTCGCGGATCTTTGCGACCTGAGGCTCGGTGAGGTCGCGCACGCGGACCGCGCCATCGACGCGCGCCTGCTCGAGCACGTCGCGGGCGGTCGTCGCACCGATGCCGAAGATGTAGCGAAGCGACACGTCGACGCGCTTCTCGCGCGGGATATCAACGCCGGCGATACGTGCCATACCTAACCCTGCCTCTGCTTGTGCTTCGGCTCCGAGCAGATCACGAGGATCTGACGGTCACGCCGGATGATCTTGCACTTGTCGCAACGCTTCTTGACGGATGCCCGGACCTTCAAAGTTGTCTAGTACCTCACCCTTCGCGTGATTCGACCGCGCTTCAAGTCATATGGCGATAGCTCGACGAGGACCTTGTCCCCCGGGACAACACGGATGAAGTTCATCCGCATCTTTCCGGAGATGTGCGCCAGGACCGCGTGCCCGTTCTGGAGCTCGACCTTGAACATCGCGTTCGGGAGGGCTTCGGAGACAGTGCCCTCCACCTCGATCACATCCTTGGACGGCTTGGACGGCTTGTTACTTGCCATGGGCTCCAGACGCAGGGGTCTCCGCGGCGTGTGGCCACGGGAACCAAAATTGTACCGAAACCGCCCAAGCGCGGCAACGGCCGTTCATGCGGCGGCCGCCGCCCGGCCCCCGAGAGCGGTCAAGACGATCGGGCCGCCGGCGGTGCACCAGAGCGTGTGCTCGAAATGAGCGGACAAGCTGCCATCTGCCGTCACGACGGTCCACTGGTCGGGGAGGGTCCGCGTTTCTGGGCCGCCGATGTTGACCATCGGCTCGATCGCGATGCACAGCCCCTCCCGTATCTGGAGGCCCCGCTCGGGCGCGCCGTAGTTGGGCACCTGGGGCTCCTCGTGCATCGCCCGGCCGATCCCGTGACCGACGTAGTTGCGCACGACGCTGAAGCCCTGCGCCTCGACGTAGCGCTGGACGGCGGCGCCAATGTCCCCCAGACGCTTGCCCACGACGGCCGCGCCGATCGCGCGCCGGAGCGCCTCGTCGGTGACGGCGATGAGCTTCGCGGCCTGCGGCGACACCTCGCCCACCGGGACGGTGACCGCGGCGTCGGCGTGCCAGCCCTCGACGATCGCGCCCGCGTCGATGCTGAGGAGCTCCCCCTCCTTCAGGCGCCGCTTGCCGGGGATCCCGTGCACCACCTGTTCGTTGATGCTGGTGCAGATGACCCCCGAGAACGGCGGGAGGACGGGGACGCCGTAGCCTTTGAAGTTCGAGATCGCACCGTGGCGCGCGAGCACGTCGGCCGCGATCCGGTCGAGCTCGCCGGTGCTCACACCGGGTCGGACGGCCGCGCGGCATGCGGCGAGCATCTCCGCGACGATGCGACCCGCCTCGTGCATCTTCGCGGTCTCCAGCGGCGTCTTGAGCGTGATCATTTGCGCTCCGGTCCTTTGCGCCGCTCGAGCAGCACCAGGAGGCGCGCGCCGATCTCGTCCATCGTGCCGAAGCCCGACACGCGCTTCAGCAGTCCGGCCTCTTCGTAGTAGTCGATCACCGGCTTCGTCTCGCTCTCGTAGATCTCAAGACGCTTTTTCACGACCTCGGGCGACTCGTCGGAGCGCGCTGTTGCGCTGACCGGGCCGCCACAACGATCGCAGACGCCGGGCACCCTTGGCGGGCGCACCGCGAGCGAATACACGGTCTGGCAGCGCGAGCAGGTGGCGCGCGCGCCCAGCCGCTTGAGCAGCTCGTCCCGCGGAACGTCGAGCAGCAGTACGGCCGCGAGCGACCGCCCGCACTCCTTTAACAGCTTGTCGAGCGCCTCGGCTTGATGGACGGTGCGCGGGAAGCCGTCGAACACGATGCGCGTCTTGCGCGGGATGTCGGCGAGGCGCTCGCGCACCATCTTCACCGTCACGTCGTCGGGCACGTACTGCCCCTTCGACATGTACGTCTGCGCGAGCTTGCCGAGCTCGGTGCCTTGCGAGAGGTGCGCGCGGAACAGGTCGCCCGTCGCGAGCTGCACGTAGCCGAGCTCGTCGACCATGCGGCGTGCCTGCGTGCCCTTCCCCGAGCCGGGTGGCCCCATCAGGATGAGATCGCCTTGGGGCACTAGCGGATGAACCCCTCGTAGCTGCGCTGGAGCAGCTGCGCCTCGAGCTGCTTCATCGTCTCGACGACGACGCCGACCACGATGAGGATGCTCGTGCCGCCAAGGCGCAGCGTCTGCACCCCGGTGATGTCGCCGATGAGCGTGGGCATGACCGCGACGATGCCGAGGAACAGCGCGCCGGCGATCGTGATCCGCGTGACGACGCGTCCGAGGAACTCCGCGGTGGGCCGGCCCGGCCGGATGCCCGGGATGAATCCGCCGTACCGCTTGATGTTGTCGGCGACGTCGTTCGGCACGAAGGTGAAGGCCGTGTAGAAGAAGGTGAACGCGACCACGAGCAGGAAGTACAGGCTGTTGTAGAAGACCGGGTTGGCGAACGCGCCGACGATGCCGGTCGCGAGGTTCTTCACCCAGTCCGTCTCGCTGGTCGTGAAGTACTGCGCCACCTGGCTCGGCAGCAGCAGGATCGAGATCGCGAAGATGATCGGGATGACACCGGCGCTGTTCACGCGCAGCGGGATGTGCGTGCTGCCGCCCGAGTACATCCGCGTGCCGCGTACGCGCTTGGCGTACTGCACTGGGATCCGGCGCTGGCCCTCCTGGATGAAGATGATCGCCGCGATGACGAGCACGGCGATGAGGGCGATCGAGGCGAGCGCGAACACGTTCTGCTGCACCTCGAACGTCTGTGAGACCGTCGTGGGCAGCCGTCCGACGATGCCGGCGAAGATGATGAAGCTGATGCCGTTGCCGATCCCGCGCTCGCTGATCAGCTCGCCCAGCCACATGAGAATGAGCGTTCCCGAGGTGAGCGACGCGAGGATCGCGAGCGTGAGGCCGAGGTCGTCCGGCCCGAAGGCGGGCAGCACACCGGAGCGCTGCATGAAGACCGCGACGCCGATGCCCTGCAGCAGCGCCAGAGGAACGGTGAGGACGCGCGTGTACTGATTGATCCTGTTGCGCCCGTACTCGCCCTCCTTGGAGAGCCGCTCGAGCGCGGGGATCGTCTGGTTGAGCAGGGTCATGATGATCGATGCGTTGATGTAGGGGTTCACGCCGAGCGCGACGACCGAGAGCTTCGCGAGACCGCCGCCGGAGAAGAGGTCGAGCAGGTTCAGCAGCTGGCTCGAGCTGATGACGTTCTGGAGCTGCGCCTGGTCCACACCCGGGAGGGGCACGTGGGCGAGGAAGCGGAACACCACGAGCATGCCCAGGGTGAAGAGGATCTTGTTGCGCAGGTCCGGGGTCCGGAACGCCTCGAGCAGCGCGGCGAACATGCCCATCGGGCTAGGTGGCGCCGATGATCACGATCGATCCGCCCGCGGACTCGATCTTCTTTCGCGCGGTCGCGGACACGGCGTGCGCGTGCACCTCGAAGGCGGCCTTGGCTTCGCCATCCGCGAGGACCTTCACCCGCGCATCGGGACGCACGAGCCCCTTGGCGGCAAGCGTCTCCGGTGTGACCTTGCCGTCGACCGCGTACTCGCCGAGGCGGCCGACGTTCACGCCGACGTACGAGACGCGGAAGCGCGTGTTCTTGAAGCCGCGCATCTTCGGGATGCGCATGTGGATCGGCGTCTGGCCGCCTTCGAACCAGCCCGGGATACCCGGACCACTGCGCGCGAGCTGACCCTTGGTGCCCTTACCGGCGGTCTTGCCCTGGCCGGAGGAGATCCCACGGCCGACGCGGCGGCGCGCCTTTCGCGCTCCGTTCGGCGCGCGCAGTTCGTGCTGTCTCATTTCGACCCCCCGCTCACTCAGCGCCCGACTTTGCCGGATCCGCGTCCCGCACAGTTACGAGATGCGCCACGCGCCGCAGCATGCCGCGCACCGACTTCGAATCCGTCTGCTCGACGGTCTGTCCGGTGCGTGTGAGGCCGAGCGCCTCGAGCGTGCGTCGAGCGGCGATCTTCTCGCCGATCGAGCTGCGGTGCTGCCTGATCACCAGACGCGTCACGGCGCCACCGGCTCAGGGTCCCGACGGCGTCTCGACTCGACGCCACGCATCTCGTTGATGCGCTGCGCGGAGCGCAGGCCGGAGAGCGCCTTGATCGCCGCCATGACGACGTTGACCGGGTTGGTGCTGCCGAGCGACTTCGACAGGATGTCGCTGATGCCCGCCGACTCGACGACGGCGCGCACGGACCCGCCGGCGATGACGCCGGTGCCCTTCGAGGCCGGGCGCAGGAGGACCTTCGCCGCGCCGAAGTCCGCGGTGATCGGGTGCGGGATGGTGCGGTCGACCAGGGGCACGAGGATGAGGTGCTTCTTCGCGTCCTCGATGCCCTTCTTGATCGCCTCGGGGACCTCATCGGCCTTCCCAAGACCTGCGCCGACGTGTCCGCGGCCGTCGCCCACGACGACCACGGCCGAGAAGCTGAAACGACGTCCACCTTTCACGACCTTGGACACGCGGTTGATCTGCACCACGCGCTCGGTGAGCTCCAAACGAGTTGGATCGATCCTCGGCATCAGACTTTGACTCCTGCGGCGCGGACACCCTCGGCCAGCGCCTTCACTCTTCCGTGGTACCGGTAGCCACCGCGGTCGAAGACCGCCTCGGTGACACCCTTCGCCTTCGCACGGTCTCCGAGCATCGTGCCGACGCTCTTCGCCAGCTCGGTCCGTTTTCCTTTGGCGTCCTTTGTATCGAGGCTCGACGCAGCCGCCAGAGTCTTCCCGGCATCGTCGTCGACGAGCTGGGCGTAGATGTGGGTGAGCGAGCGGAAGACGGCAAGGCGCGGGCGCGCGGCGCTACCGCGGATCTTCTCGCGCACACGCACGTGACGCCGTGACCGAGCAACCTGCCGCGTCGCTTTCGCCATCTCTCTCCCCCGCTACGCCTTCGCGCCGACCTTGCCGGCTTTCCCGGCCTTCTTCTTGATGCGCTCTTCCGCGTACTTGATGCCTTTCGCCTTGTAGGGATCGGGTACCCGCAGCGCGCGGATGCGCGCCGCCATCTCGCCGACCATCTGCTTGTCCATGCCCGAGACCTTGAGCTTCTGCGGGGTCTCGAGCGAGAACGAGACGCCGGCCGGCGGGTCGATCTCGATCGGGTGCGAGAAGCCGAGCGCGAGCTGCAGCTTCTTGCCGGCGAGCACGGCACGATAGCCCGTGCCGCTGATCTCGAGATCACGAGCGTACCCGGTGGTGACGCCGGTGACCATGTTCTGCAAGAGGGCGCGCGTCAGCCCGTGCAGCGCGCGGCTCGCCTTCGCGTCGTCCTTGCGCTTCACGACGAGCGTGGAGTCCTCGCGCGAGACGCTCACGTCGGGATGGAACGTGCGGGCGAGCTCGCCCTTCGGGCCCTTAACGCGCACCGTGTGGCCGTCGATCTTCACGTCGACGCCTGTCGGGACCGCGACCGGTAGGCGACCGATGCGACTCACAGCACCTCCTCCGGGAGGTGCACGTATGAATGTTGACGAATGAAATGAGTCGACATTCCTACCAGATGTAGGCGAGGACTTCCCCGCCCAGACCCTTCTTCTCGGCCTCGCGCCC
>JBDUCG010000156.1:0-5087 GCA_040003565.1 Chloroflexota bacterium
CGGGCGTCAAGCCGATGACAGCGGTACCGTAACCGGCGGTGCCAAACCGCCCGCTTTCGGACTTCCACCCGCACGACCGGCTCGCGAGTGTGCCGCACACAACACGCCGCTTCGCCTGCCGCTCCGCGCTGGCGGTGTCACCGGACGGACGGACGCTCGCGGTCGTATCCGATCAGGGCGCCGGCACGTACGAGGCTTGGACGCTCCCAGCCACCGGCGGGAAGGCGCAGCGCGCGGTCACGGTGCCCGAACACGCCGTCCGCAGCCTGTGCTGGACCGCGAGCGGAGAGCTGCTCGCGGCGGCAGACCGCGGCGGGACCGAGCTGCACCAGCTCTACGTGCGTCATCCCGACGGACCGGTCGCGCCCGTCTCGGTCGATCCCGACGGGAAGGTGCAGCGCCTGCTCTCTTGGAACGCCGCATCGCCTGATGGCCGGCGCGTCGCGTTCTCGAGCAACGCGCGCGCCGCGACCGACATGGACATCGTGATCGCCGATCTCGACACCGGCGCGGAGCGGCAGCTCCTCACCGGCGCCGCGTGGCATGTCGCCGGCGGATGGTCGCCTGACGGCGCGCGCCTCCTGGTCATGCGCGTGCTCGACAACACGACGCAGGAGCTGCTCCTCGTCGACCCCCGCACCGCAGAGTCACGCGAGATCACCCCACACGACGAGGACGTCCAGCACATTCCTGCAGGATGGCTGAGCGACGGTCGCGTGCTCGAGATCACCGACCAGGGCAGCGATCATCTCTGGCTCGCGGCGCTCGATCCAGCGAGCGGCCGCCGCGACGCCGTCGACCATCCGGACTGGGACGTCGAGCTCGCCGCGTCTTCGGTCGATGGACGCGTGCAGATCTGGTCGGTGAATGAGGATGGCTACTCGCGTCTTCGCTGGCGCCGCGACGGCGGTCCGGCGAGCGAGCGCGAGCTGCGCGGCGTATGTGAGGACCTCGTCCTCAGCAGCGATGGAACGCGTGCCGCATTCGCACGCATCTCCGCGAGCGAGCCATGGCAGGTGTGGACGCTCGACACAGTCACCGGCGAAGCGCGCGTCGCGCTTACGACCACGTTCGGCGTCCCCAGCGCCGAGCTCGTCGAGCCGGAGCTGATCCGTATCCCAGCCGCCGACGGCGACATCCCGTGCTTCGTGTATCACCCGCGCGGCGTGCGCGGCCCGGTCCCGGCGGTCCTCTATCCGCACGGCGGGCCCGAGGGTCAGTCGCGGCCGGCGTTCTCGGCGCACCTCACGCACCTCGCCGCGCTGGTGCACAACGGCATGGCGCTGGTGGTGCCGAACATCCACGGCTCGACGGGCTACGGCCGCGCGTGGCAGGCCGCGATCCACAAGGACTGGGGCGGCATCGACCTGCGCGATCTCCGCGCCGTCTCGGATTGGATGACGAAGCAGCCCGACTTCGACCAGAAGCGGCTCGCCGTGTATGGCGGGTCGTACGGCGGATTCGCGACGCTCACGTGTGTCACTCAGATCCCCGATCTCTGGCGCTGCGCGGTCGACGTCTTCGGTGTGGCCAACCTGATCACGATGCTCGAGAACGCGCAGCCGAACTGGCGCCGTTTCCTCGCGCGGTGGATCGGCGACGCCGAACGTGATCGAGACAAATTGATCGACCGATCGCCGATCACCCACATCGAGAACGTCCGCTGTCCGATGCTGATCCTTCAGGGCGAGAACGATCCGCGCGTGCCGCAGGAGGAATCGGATCAGGTCGTCGAGCGCTTACGTGCGCTCGGGCGACGCGTCGAGTACGTGGTGTATCCGGGCGAGGGTCACGGCTTCACCAAGCGCGCCAACGCCGAAGACGCCTACGGCCGGATCGTGAAGTTCCTTACGCGGGAGCTGCTCGAGACCTAGTGGAGCGTGCTGCCCAGCAGCACGCCATTGGCCCAGTACGTTCCCGTAGCGCCAGCCGGAAGGATGTCGTACGTCGCGCCTCCGGCGTAGGCGACCCGCTGGGCGCTCACGATGCGCGCGCCGTCCAGCGTGTCGCCGGCCGCGAGGTCGCCGATCTGTCGTCCATCCGCGGTCGGATGGCCGGGCGATACGAAGACCAGGCGTCCATCAGCGAGGGTCAGGGCGACGACCTGATGCGTCGCGGGCACCGGCATGTTGCCGACCGCGATGAGCGGCGCTGCGATGCGCGCACCGGTCGCGTCCATCGTCCACACGACGTCGCCGATCCGCAGCTCCTGGACCGCGACATCACCATCAGGCGTCGCGATGCGGGTGCCGAGCGCGAGGCAGATCGGGCACGGCGGCGGACCGGATTGCTGGCGGTTGATGACCGTGACCTGGCCGTCGGCCGATACGCGGCCGTCGACGCGCTCGCCGCCGCCGGTGTTCCGCATCGCGAGGTACGCGAAGGCCCACACGTTGTTGATCGGTTCCAGCTTCAGCACGTTCAGCGTCTTCCACTCGCGGTAGATCGCGAGCTGCTGGTCGGCCGTGAACGGCGGCGACAGCTTCAGGTGCGCGACGATCGCCGCGAAGGTGTCGGCGTCCTTCTGAATCTCCGGAAGCTTCTCCTGCGCGCGCTGGCCCTCGTCGCCGCGGCCGACAGGGAAGAAGTCGGGGTCGCAGAACCAGGGCCGGCCCAGCTCGTCCATGACGCGGTATTTGAGCTGCGGCACGGTGAGGGGACCGGGAGAGGCGGTGGGGGACGGCGTCGGCGAAGGCGACGCCAGCGCCCCGCCGCAGGCCGAGAGCGCGAGTGCCAATGCCAACCCCAGGAGACGCACACCTTTGCAACGCCCGGCGCGCCCGGACGGTTCCATCAGGCCTTTCCGGGGCGGCGACGGCGCACGTACCGGGTCGCGTACACCTGCTCGCCCAGCGACAGGATCTTGTTGTCGACCCATCCCGTGCCGAGCATCACACGCTGCGCCTCGTCCCAGGACAGCGCGCGGGACGGCAGGTGATCCTTCTTCCACACCACGACCCAGATCGTGCCGTCGGGATGCGTGACCCGGACGAGCTCGCGCGCGAGCTTCGGTGGATCGACAGCCTCGAGCGAGAAGCAGAGCACAAGGCCGTAGCGTCCGTCGCGCGCGCGGAGCGGAAGCTTCAGCGGAGCGACATCGAGCTGCCCACTCAGGTGCTCGACCGGACGGTCGTACTTCGTCACAGTACCGATACGTAGCGCGGGGAAACCGGCTTTCGCGCCCAGTCTGGGCACGACCTCTTCTATCGCGCGCAGACCACGCGGCGCAGAAACGTCGCGAGTGGCAGACATGTCGCGAGTTTAGGAAGAGCGAGCGAGCGGTATGCGCTGTGCTATGGCAGTAGGCGTGCTCGGCCAAAGATTCGCGCGCCCAGTGCTCGTCGTCGACGACGATGACGCCACGCGCGCGGCAGAGCGCGCGGTGCTCACCGACGACGGATTCCGCGTCGTCGAAGCGCGCGATGGCCAAGAGGCCATGCTCGCTATCCAGAACGATCCGCCCGCGCTCGTCGTCCTCGACATCCAGATGCCGGGCGTCGACGGACCCGAGTTCGCGCGCTCGCTGCGCATGGCGCTGAAACGCGTTCCGCTGGTGATCCTCACCGGCGTCAACGATCCCAAGCGCGAGGCCGACCGCTGCAATGCCGAGGCGTACCTGAGCAAGCCGTTCGACGCGCCGGAGCTCCTGAGGGTGGTCCGCCGCTTCGCCGTCTAGTCGCAGCGGTTAGCCTCAAGTCATGCCTGCGCGCCTGCTCGTCAAAGGATCAACAGAGACCACGGAGCGGCCCCCCGAGGACCTCTCTGAGCTCCGCGACCGGCCGTGCTGGCTCGACATCAGCGACCCCAGGAGCCACGACTTCGAGCTCGCCGCGAAGGAGCTTGCGCTGCACCCGCTCGCGGTCGAGGACGCGCAGCAGCGGCACGAGCGGCCGAAGATCGACCAGTACGACGATCACTACTTCATCGTGTTCTATTCGCTCGAGGAGCCCTCACCCGGTGTGGTGCGCGAGGTCGAGATCTCGATCTTCATGAAGCAGAACGCGATCGTCACCGTGCACGAGGGCGACTTCGCCGCGCGCGCGATCGTCGAGAAGCGCTTCCGCGAAGGGAAGCTGCAGACGACCGGTCTCCTCTTACACGCTCTCCTCGATACGATCGTCGATCAGTACTTCGGGATCGTTGATGCGCTCGGGGACCGCGTCGAGCTCCTCGAGTCCATGGTCGTCGGCGGCGAGTCGCACGACTACGACACCTCCATCCGCGAGCTCTTCGTGCTCAAGCGCGATCTCGTTCGGATCCGCCATCTCATCGCACCGGAGCGCGACGTGCTCGCGACGCTGGTGCGCGGCGACATCGCCGAGCTGCGCGAGACCGGCCGCCGCGCGTATTTCCAGGACGTGTACGACCACATCTCGCGCGTGACCGACGAGATCGACACCTTCCGCGAGCTCACCTCGAATGTCATCGACGCGCACCTTGCTTCCGTGTCGAATCGCCTCAACGAGGTCGTGAAGGTGCTCACGAGCATGGCGACGGTGCTGCTGGTGCTCACCGTGGTCACCGGTTTCTTCGGCCAGAACTGGAAATTCATCCCGTACGACAGCGAACCCCTGTTCTTCGCGTCGCTGATCTTGATGGTGGCGCTGGCCGCCGGCACCGCCTATTACTTCCGACGCAAGGGGTGGCTCTAGCCGCTAACCTGTCTTCTGCATTGCCCCAGCGGGACTCCGGCAGCTACGGCGGCGATCTCCTTTCCATGGGCTTCCAGGTCGCGGTGGTCGTGGGAGGGCCGCTGCTCATCGCGGCCTACGTTGGGCAGAAGCTCGACGAGCAATTCGGCACCGCCCCAACGTGGGGGCTCGTGGCGATCCTGGTGGGTCTGGCGGTCGCGGGCCTGGGGATGTTCCTGATCATCCGGCGCTACATCTCGCGCAATCCGACGCCGCCTACGAGCGACGCGGCACGCGAAGCGGGCAGGCGCTGGGAGCGCGAGATCCAAGAGCAAGAGAAGAAAAAAGAGTCGGGCGAGGAGAGCGAGTGAGGCAGGTCATTGGCATCGTGCTGCTCCTGAACGCCGTCGCCGTGATCGGCGCGGCGCTCACCGGCAACCTGCCCAACTGGCCGCC
>JBDUCG010000010.1:0-17212 GCA_040003565.1 Chloroflexota bacterium
GCCAGCTGTCCTGCTTCACCGCCGCCATGATCCCCAGCGGGATCGCGAGCGCGACGGCGAACAGCGTCGCGAGCACGGCAAGCTCGATCGAGAGCGGCATGCGGACCTGGACCTCGTCGATGACTGAGTGACCGGTCCACAGCGACTGGCCGAGATCGAGGTGCGAGATGGACGTCATCCAATCGACGAACTGCGCCCACATCGGCTTGTCGAGCCCGAGGATGTGGCGCTCCTGGTCGATGATCTCCTGCGGAACGCTCGATCCGGCGTAGCGGAGGGCGACGATGTCCCCCGGAACGGCGCGCATGATCACGAACGTGAGGATCGCGACCCCGATGAGCGTGGGGATCATGAGTAGGAGCCGCCCGACGATGTAGCGCCTCATCGACGCTAGTGTCGGGCGGCCCCCACTATCGCGCTAATTCGCTATTTCTTCGCCAGCCAGAGCGTGGTCAGGTCCTGGTTCGTGTAGTGGTTCGAACCGATCTTCCAGCCACGGACGACGCTCAGGTACGGAATGATCCGGTACCACCACAGCACCGGGTACTGGTAGGCCATCTCGTCCATCGCGTAGCGCTCGATGTCACCGACGGCCGCGAGACGCTTGGCCGGATCGGTCTCGCGGCTCTGCGCGTCGATCATGCCGTCAAGCTTGGTGTCGTCGTAGTACGCGAAGTTGAGACCCTTGCCGGCCTTGCTGGCCGACCAGAACTTGGCGAGCTGCAGGTCCGGCTCGTCGAGGAAGTCGCAGTTGAAGTCGAGGGCGACCTCGAAGGTGCCGGCGCGCAGATCCGCCTGGTAGGCAGACGTCTCCTTGACGTCGTGAGTCGCCGTTATGCCGACCGACTTCCACTCATTGATGAGGTAGACCGCGACCGGCTCGTACGGCGTCGTGATGTTGCGGTTGAGGAACTTGAACGAAAGGTTCGGCACTCCAGCGTCGGCGAGCAGTTTCTTCGCCGCGGCCTTGTTCGCCGCGGCGTCCTTGCCAAACCCGGCGATCTTCGCGAGATCCGTGTCGCTCATCGCGAACGGACCCTTCGGGCGCATGAGCCCGCCGACGTCCTTCACGATGGTGGTCTTCGAGAGCGCTTCTCCGCCGCCCCAGCGGTCGACGGCGAGCGACAGGGCGCGGCGTACGCGCGGGTCGTCGAACGGCTTCTTGGTCGTGTTCGGCACGACGTAGTTCACGCAGATCCAGGGCGCTTCCTGGATCGCGAGGTCATTCGGCAGCGAGCGCGACAGGTCGTCGCGCTGCGATGGTGTGAAGCCGCGGAATTCGATCATTGCCTGCTTGCTGCGGATCGCCGTCACGCCCGCGCTGGCGTCGGTGATGATCAGCGCCTTGTACGCGTCGAGGTACGGCAGCTTGTTGCCGTCCTTGTCCTTGCCGAAGTAGTCGGGGTTCTTCTTGCCCTTCCAGTCCTGGCCTTTGGTGTTGCTGTCATAGAGGAAAGGCCCGGTCCCCATGATGTTCTTCTCGTAGAAGTGGATGTCGGCCTTCAGCTTCGCCGCGCTGTAGATGAAGTTCCACGGCGAGGCGAGGTTCGTCAGGAACGACGCCGACGGGTACTTCAGCTTGAACTCAACGGTGTACTTGTCCGTCGCGTTCACCGCGGACACGACCGCGTAGGCCCCCGCGCGCGGCGAGAGCACGCCGGTCGGCGGGAAGATGATCTTGTCGTACGTGGCCTTGATGTCCTCGGAGGTCATCCCGGTCCCGTCGCTGAACTTCACGTCCTGACGGAGCTTCACGGTGACCGTCGCCTTGTCCGCGGACACCGCAGGCATCTCGGCGGCGACATCTGGGATCACCTTGGTGAGGTCATTCGGGTCGAACTTGTAGAGCAGGCTGTAGTGCGGCGCGATCGGGTGCAGGAGCGCGAAGGTCGTTTCACGATGTCCGTCGAACGACGGCGGCTCCGCATTCACGATGAACGTGAGCGTGCCTCCGGCGACGGGTTTTTCGCCTGCCGCGGTCGACGGCGTTACCGACGTGGTCGGCTTCGCCGGCTGCTGCGAGCAGGCGGTGAGGATCATGGCGAGGACGAGCACGGGCGCGATACGCGAACGGATCACGGCGACCACCCCCTTGGCGCGCAACTCTAGACCATGGACCGGCGCCTCCCGATGACCTCCTCGTACACGCCGACGAGCTGCGCGGTCACGTGCGACCAGTCGAACTCGGGCGCTCGGCGGGAGCCGGCCTCGCCAAGTCGTACGCGCAGAGCGGGATCGCAGATGAGCCGCTCGAGCGACGCGGCGATGGCGTCCGGGTCGCGCGGCTCGACGAGGAGACCCGAGACATTTCGCTGTACGACACGCTTGTAGCCGTGGATGTCGCTGGCCACCACCGGAAGGCCCGCCGCCATGGCCTCGAGGAGCACGATGCCGAAGGATTCCTGGCCCGTCGATGGCGCGCAGAAGATGTCGGCGGTCTTGTAGAACCGCGCTTTGTCGACATCGTCGACGCGCCCGGCGAACAGCACGTCCTGCAGGCGGTTCTCGTGCACGAAGCGCCGGAGCTTGCCGAGCTGGGGTCCCCAGTTGCAGATGATGAGACGCGTTTCGGGGTACTTGGGCTTGAGCTTCGCGTAGGCCTGGAGGAGGTACATCGCGCCCTTGCGCGGCTCGAGACGTCCGACGAACAGGATGTTGGTCTTGCCATCCTTGAACTCCGGGAATGGCCGCGCGTTCGCGTAGAACTGCACGTCGACGCCGTTGGGGATGATCCGGTAGTCGCCGGGGAAATACGCCCGGATGAAGTGGCGCGCGGCGCTCGACACGCAGATCTTCTCGTCGAGCTTGTTCATGTAGCGGTCGAGGGCGATCCGGCCGGCCCAGTACGACACCGAGAACCCGCCGAAGGCATGGAACGTTGCGACGTGCGGGCACTTGGCGGAGTCGAGTATCTGGAACGAGAGAAACGGCACGAACGGCTCGTGGTGATGGATGATGTCGAACCTCTCGCGCTCGAGCATGTGTGACACGAGCCACTCGAGGCGGAGCGAGAGCGTCACGCGACCGATGCTTCCGTTGAACGGCACCGCGACTGCCTGACCGACCTGGATCACGTCGCGGGCCGGCGGGTCATCGCCCCAGGGTGCGGTGATGATGCGCACCTCGTGGCCCATGTCGCGAAGGCGCTCGTACGTCTCGCGGATATGCGCGTTCGCGCCGCCAGGACGCGGATACGCATACGGCGACACGATCCCGATCTTCATGTGCTCACTTGTTCTTTCGGATCCGTTTCCTCGCGCGCTTGACCGGATCGCGCACCATCGACCGCCACTGCTGCTTCGCGACCCCGTCGAGATGTTCGCCGAGGGTCCAGTGTCGTCCGTCGGGTCGCGTCGTGCGCTCCGCGATCGCGCGGCGCAGAGCGGCGGCGTCCTTGCCTTCGAATTCGGTCCAGGTCGTCCCCACCAGGTTCGCGTGATGCGCGTCGCTCGATCCCGTCTCCGCGACGTGCAGCACCTTCGCGTTGAGCCAGACGGAGCGAGCGACGCGTACTCGGCCGGCATACGACGGATTGAGGGTCTCGATGGCGTCCACCTGCATGAGCGGATCGGCCGCGGCCGCGAGAGCGCGCAGCGCGCCCTCGCCCACCGAGAACGTGAGGTAGGAGAGCGGGTGCGGCACGATCGCGACGCCGCCGGCGCGGTGGATGCGCGAAACGGTCTCGGCGAGCGCCGTGAACATCGGGATCTCCTCTTCGATCCATAGCGCGAGCAGATGACCACTTCGGGTCGTGATCTCCACTCCCGGCACGATCTCGACTGGACTCGAGCGTCGCGTCGCGATGTCGCGCAGCAGGAACGCCCCACGGATGTCGTCGTGATCGGTGAGCGCGATCACGTCGAGCCCGACACGTTCCGCGGCGTCGAGGATCGCCTCCGGCGACGCCAGTCCGTCGCCGAGGTCGGAGTGCAGCTGAAGGTCAGCGCGGCCCATGCCAGAAGTCCTCGAAGACGGTCCACTCCTCCGGGGAGCGCCGCACGTATCGTTCGAGCACCCGCGCGAACCGCTGGACGCCCTCGCGCACATCCGCGGCGCGGTCACCGGTGTCAGGGATCTCGAGCGGAGGCTCGAACGACGCGGTCAGCTGACCGCTCCGGCGTCCGGCGAAGGACGGCACGAGCGGCGCGCCGGTGCGCATCGACAGCACGACCGCGGCCGAGGGCAGCAGCGCCTCGCGCCCGAAGAACTCCACGCGCTCGCCGACGCCGGTGACGGCGCGGTCGGCGAGGATGCCCAGGACCTTTCCCTCGCGCAGGAAGCGGAAGATGCCCATCGCCGAGTCGGTTTTTATCAGCTGCAGACCGGCACCGCCACGCGCCCGGTTCACCGATCGCTGGAACTCGGATGTCGCGACCTCGACCGGCAGTGCCGTGGGATAACCATGCGCGAGCACGATCTGACCGACGAACGAGACCGGGCCCAGGTGCGCGCTCGCGAGGATCACGCCTTTGCCCTGCTCGTACGCATGCGCGACATGCTCCCACCCGTCGGTGCTCACTTCGGCGATGAGCCTCTGCGGATCGATACGCGGGATCGAGAAGATCTCGACGTAATTACGCGACTGCTCGACGAATACGCGTCGGACGACGCCCGATCCATCGCGCCCGGGAGCAACGACAGAGAGGTTCCCGCGGACCGCGCGCCGGGCGCCGGGGGCCGCCAGATACGCGAGCGTCCCGACGACCTCGGCGAATGGGCCGTGCAGCGCCCTCGGCAGGAAGGGCAGGCCGCGCTCCGCCGCCCGGGAGAGCGCTCCCGTCAGCATCTTTAGGGCGCCGCGTCCAGGGGCGCCGGCCACATCGGCCGGAAGATGTACCACTGGTCGGGCTGCGGCCGCATGAGCCCCTCGAGCGCGTGCACGATCGCCTGGGTCGCGCGCTCCAGGTCCGCGGCGGCCTGTTTGGTCCTCTCGACGAAGATCGGCCGCAGCGCCACGCCCTTGAACGAGTTGTCGCCGTCTCGCGTGACGGCGGCGACGACGATCGGCGCGCCGGATACGCGCGCGAGCGCGGCGGCGATCGTCGGGAAGGCGGTGCGCACGCCGAAGAACGTCGCGTCCACGTTGTCCAGCTCGTGCGCGCGTGGACCGAGATCCATCATGAAGCCGACCATCTCGTTGCGGCGCAGGGCGGCAAGCACGCGGCGCGTCGCGCCCTGTGGCGGGAGGATGACGACGTTCTTGTGCTCGCGGTTCGCGACGAGGAAATCCATGAGCCGCGAGTTCTCGAGCTCGTCCGCGACGACCGTCAGCGGTATCTCTTGCGCGATACGCGCGCCGCCCAGCTCGAAGTTCCCGAAGTGCGCCGAGACGAAGATGATCCCGCGGCCTTTGTCGCGCGCGGACTGCAGGTGCTGGAACGAGACCGTGTCGATCTTGACCAGGTCGCGTAGCTCCGCGCGGCCCATCGAGGGGAATCGCATGATCTCGGTCAGGTACTTGCCGAAGTTCCGGAATGCGCGGCGGGCGACACGCGCGACCTCAGGGTCTGTCGCGGGTCGTCCGAGCACGATCGCGAAGTTGCTCTTCGTGATCTCGCGTCTGCGCCGCCAGACGAGATACGCGAGCTCGCCGCCGACGACCGCGCCGGAGTAGACGAGCCGAGCCGGGAGGTGCTGTACCAGCGCCGCCGCGACGCGCCACGACCAATAGAGCGCATCGAACGGGAGGCGCAGCCGCACTAGGCCTTCCCCACGAGCGTGGTCTGGTCGCTTCCTTTGATGTAGGCCTCGACCCCTTCACGAGCCTTGTCGTCATGGATCTGGCGCGGAGGCGACTTCATGAAGTACGCCGACGGAGCGACGATCGTTCCGCCGAGGCCGCGGTCGAGCGCGAGCTTGCAGCAGCGGATGGCATCGATGACCACGCCGGCGCTGTTCGGCGAGTCCCAGACCTCGAGCTTCACCTCGACGTTCAGCGGGACGTCCCCGAACGTGGTGCCCTCCATGCGGATGTAGCACCACTTCCGGTCGAGCAGCCACGGCACGTGGTCGGACGGACCTACATGCACGTCATCAGGAGCTAGAGGGTAGTCGAGCATGCTGGTCACGGCGTTCGTCTTGCTGATCTTCTTGGACTCGAGGCGCTCGCGCTCGAGCATGTTGAGGAAGTCCGTGTTGCCTCCGAAGTTGAGCTGGTAGGTCCGATCGAGCCGCACGCCACGATCCATGAAGAGCCGCGTGAGCACGCGGTGCGTGATGGTCGCTCCGACCTGCGACTTGATGTCGTCGCCGATGATCGGGAGGCCCTTCGCCGCGAAGCGCTTCTGCCAGTACGGCTCGCGGGCGATGAAGACGGGGATGCAGTTGATGAACGCGCATCCGGCCTCGAGGACCTGTTCGACGTACCACTTCGTCGCCTCCTCGCTGCCGACCGGTAGGTACGAGACGACAACATCGGTCTTCGTGTCGCGCAGGATCTTGACGATGTCGGCGGTCTCGCCCGGCGCCTTGATCACGATCTTCTCGAGGTACTTGCCGATGCCGTCGTGCGTCATGCCGCGGCTGACTTTCACGCCTGTCTTCGGCACGTCGGCGAAGCGGTAGGTGTTGTTCGGCTTCGCGTAGATCGCGTCGGCCAGGTCCTTGCCGACCTTGTTCCTGTCGACGTCGAAGGCAGCGACGAACTCAACGTCGCGGATGTGATATCCGGCGAGATCGACGTGCATGATCCCCGGGATCGGGTCGCCGACCTTGGCGTTGCGGTAGTAGTGCACGCCCTGAACGAGCGAGCTCGCGCAGTTTCCGACACCAATTATCGCGACGCGGATCTTGCGACCCGCACCCCGAGTAACAGTCTTTCGTGTTGTGTTCCGTTTCTTAGCTGGCATTCTCACTTCAACCTTTCTTTTCATTGAGAGCGCTCGCCATGTGGGCGATGCGCTGGAGGACGGTCACGGTTGCCAGGAACGCGGCGACGCCCACCGCTGCCGCGAACAGCTGGGGGTTCCCGGTGGCGGCCCAGGCCGCGACGCCGATGAGATAGAGAGCGATACGCGCCTCACGCGGCGCGAAGCCCACCGTGGCGCCTTCGCCGATGGACTCTGCTTTGGCGCGGATGTAGCTCACCAGGAACGCGGCGACGAGCAACACGAGGCCGCCCCAGTACAGGATGAAGGCCGATGCGCTTGCGGCATAGATCGAACGCGGGTCGGACATGCTGGCACCGAGCTGGATCGCCGCAACGGCGAGGGCCGCGTCCGAAAGTCGATCGAGCGTGGAATCGAGGAATCCGCCGAAGCGCGTACCGCCACCGGACGCGCGCGCGAGTTGGCCGTCGATGCTGTCGGACAGCGTGCCGAGCAACAGGACAACGAGTGCCGCCGCCGGCTGGCCGTTCGCGAGCAGCGCGGCCCCCACGACGGTGAGGACGAACCCGATCACCGTGACGGTATTGGCCGTGACGCCGATCCGCCGGAGTCCGCGGACGACCGGGGCGAGGGTTCGGCGGACGGCGCTGGAAAGACCGGGTGGAACGATGCTCATGCGGTCGTGCGATTCACGAGCACGCGAAAGCTGCGCGCGTGGAGCTCCGAGAAGCGCTCCCGGTCGAAGGAGCAGCGCACCTCGCGACCGACCCGCTCCGTACGGACGATGCCCGCGCGCGTGAGGCGGCGAAGGTGCCAGGACATCAGCGGCGCGCTGACATCGAGACGTCGGACGAGCTCCGACACGGGGAACTCACCCTCCGTGGCCAGGATCTGCACGACGCGAAGTCGCGTGACGTCGCCGAGCGCGCGGTGGAACGCCCTGAGCTCGCGGAGGTACGACTGACTGAGCATCGCTCCCCTTCACGGACGCCATGATGACCGCCCGCGATATATGTTAAAGAAACGTTGAAGTATTGGCTACGGGGCTCGTTCCGTACGGGGGGCGGCATCCTGTGTGAGGAAACCCTGCGCGAACGCGGCGCCTAGGGGCCATCCGGCGAGGCGCATCACGACGAGGAACCACGAGATCACGATCGTACCTCGCAGTTTCGCCGCCACGGGGTCAAAGCGTGGATCGCCCAGCTGCCCGACCCCGGCGATGGTGCCGACGACGAGCGACACGATGACCGGAAGGGTCATGTACGCACCGAGGAGGGCGATCCTTCGGTAGTCGACTCCGGCGCGCGCGGCATACGCGCCGCCGGCGAGCGGCCCGGCGAGGATGAGCGGCAAAGACAGCAGCGCCGTCGTGAGATCGGTGTTCCCGAGGATCAGCGCGAGGAACGGCGCCGGCCAGACGATGCCCGCGATCGTGCCGACGACGAACGCGAGTCCGGCGGCGCGGACCAGCCGATCCGGCGGGCGCCATGGTGAGCGGGCGCCAAAGCCGCGGGCGATGAGACCGACGGCGATCCCAAGGACGAACCCGCCCGCGAGGAGCACGAGCGCCAGAGGTGTGAACAGGAAAGCGTCCGGCGTGCCGTCGCCGGGGGTGCGACCGGTGAAAGCCACGCCGAGAACGCGGTTGAGCAGGAGCGCCGCGTGCGCGGCGAGGCCGAGTAGCGCGAGGCGGAGCAGCTGCGGTCGGGTCCCAATGCCGAGCGCTCCGACGAGCACCGCCGCGGCGACGCCGATCACGATCGACTCGCCGCTCGGGTCGAACCGAAACCCGACGACGCGCAGGAGACGACCGACGATCGCGACCGCGACATTTGCCATCGCGCCGATGCCGATCGCGTACAGGAGGGTCACTTGCGAGCGGTGCTGAAGATCTCCGCGAGCTCTTTCACGGTCTTCTCGGACCGTCCCTGGCGGAATGCGTCCGCGACACAGGTCTCCAGATGCTGCTCGAGCACCAGTGCATCGACGCGCTCGAGCGCCTTCTCGATGGCCATGGTCTGCTTCAGGACGTCGACGCAGTACTTGTCCTCTTCGACCATGCGCTCGACCGCCTTCAGGTGTCCGGCGATCGACCGAAGCCGCGCGATGACGTCCTTTCGGCTCTCTTCCTTCACGGGCGAATCGTACCCCGGGCGCAGCGCGGTCCGGTGTCAGAATCGGTCGATGGCCACCGCCCAGCCACTTGCCGCGCGCATGCGACCGCGCGACCTCAGTGAGTTCGTCGGACAGCCCCACCTGGTCGGTGACGACCGGATGCTGCGACGGGCGATCGACGCCGGACAGCTTCCATCGATGATCCTGTGGGGGCCGCCGGGGACGGGCAAGACGACGCTCGCGGCGATCGCCGCGAAGAAGGCCAAGTCGCGCTTCGTCGCGATCTCCGCGGTGTCGAGCGGCGTCGCCGAGCTGCGGAAGATCATCGAAGAGTCACGCAAGCTCCGCCAGCTCACCGACCAGGGCACGGTCTTGTTCATCGACGAGATCCACCGGTTCAACAAGGCGCAGCAGGACGTCGTTCTGCCGTACGTCGAGAACGGTGACGTCACCTTCCTCGGCGCCACGACGGAGAACCCTTCGTTCGAGGTGAACTCCGCGCTCCTGTCGCGTTCGCGCGTCTACGTCCTGAGACCCCTGACGGAAGACGATGTCCGGACCATCGTGCGCCGCGCGATGACGGACGAGAGAGGACTCGGCGGAACGGTCTCGCTGACGGCCGAGGCGGAGGACGGACTCGTCGCGGTATCGAACGGCGACGCGCGCGTCGCACTGAACGCTCTCGAGCTGGCCTCCGACGCGGCCACCCCGAATGCCGAGGGCATGCGCCTCATCGGCCTGCCCGAGATCCGTGAGGCTATGCAGCGCCGCAGCCTTCTGTACGACCGCGCCGGCGACATGCACTACGACACGATCAGTGCGTTCATTAAGAGCGTGCGCGGCTCGGACCCCGATGCCGCCCTGTACTGGCTCATGCGCATGATCGACGCCGGCGAAGACCCGATGTTCATCGCGCGCCGTATCGTGATCCTCGCCGGTGAGGACATCGGGCTCGCGGACCCGCAGGCCCTGGTGATCGCGACCGCGGCGCAGCAGGCGACCCACCTCATCGGTTTTCCGGAGGGTTACTTCCCGCTCGCTGAGGCCACCGTGTACCTCGCGCTCGCGCCGAAGTCCGACTCGCTCAAGCGCGGCCTCGGTGAGCTGCAGAAGGACCTCGAGGAGACGCGCGCCGACCCAGTTCCGCTGCACCTCCGCAACGCACCGACGCCGCTCATGAGGAACCTCGGGTACGGCAAGGACTACAAGAACGCGCACGATTACGAGGATCACGTGGCTCCGGACACCACCTACCTGCCGGACTCGCTCCAGGGCCGCCGCTACTACGAGCCGACCGAGCTGGGCGCGGAGGCGAAGCTCAAGCTGCGGCTCGAGGACCTCCGCCGAAGCGTGCGAGAAAGAGCCCCATCTCGAACAGCAGGTACATCGGGATCGAGACCAGGAGCTGATTGAACGGATCGGGGGTCGGCGTGATGATCGCGCCGATGATCAGGACGATCACGACGACGTAGCGCCGCTGCTTCGCCAGCCACGAACGGTCCAGGACATGGACGCGCACGAGCGCGTAGATCAGCACCGGCACCTCGAAGACGACACCCATGCCCAGGATGAACGTCGTGACGAAGGAAAGGTATTCAGAGGCGCGTAGCTGATTCTCGATCACCGGGCTGCCGAAGTTCACGAGGAACTTCAAGGAGCTCGGCAGGAGTCCGTAGTAGCAGAAGAGCATCCCGACCACGAACAGCAGGAGCACGAAGGGTCCGGCGGTGAGCGCGAAGCGACGCTCGTTGGGGTGCAGGGCGGGGTCGATATAGGCGTAGATCTCGTACAGGATCACCGGCATCGCCAGCGCGATCCCGGTGAAGAGCGCGACGCGCATGTACGTCGTGAAGTTCTCCGTGGGGCTCAGCGCGATGAGATGATCCACGCCGGCCGGCACCAGCAGGATCTTGATGATGTCGGTCGCGAAGAGGAACGAGATGGCGGTGGTCGCGACCACCGCGATCGATGCGACCATGAGCCGGTCCCGGAACTCTTTGAGATGCTGGACGAGCGAGAGCTCTTTGTCGCGTTCGGACATCAGGACGCCACGCTAGCGTAGGTACAATCGACCTGTTCGCCCCCGTAGCTCAGTGGATAGAGCGGCGGCCTCCGAAGCCGTAGACAGGCGTTCGATCCGCCTCGGGGGTACAGAAATCGGTCGCGGCAGGAATCCTGCACCCAACAACTCCGATATTTCCTCGGAGGTGTTCACGTGGGCATAATTGCATTCCTGCTCGTCGGGCTCGTCGCGGGCTTCATCGCTCGCGCGCTCGTGCCCGGTCCGGACCCCATGGGCTGGCTCGGGACAATGGTCCTGGGCATCGTCGGGTCTCTCGTCGGTGGAACGCTGGCAGCGCTGCTGTTCGGCGGAACGCTCGAGATCTCGGCTGCCGGCATCGTCGGCTCGATCATCGGCTCGATCATCGTGCTGTTGATCTGGCGCGCGATCGGCAGTCGCTCCGCGACGACGGTCTAGGTCTCGTGGCCCGGCTGTGACTCTGTGAAGGGTCGCAGCCGGGTCACGGACACCCAGTACTGGCCGAAGCGGTTCTTGACCAGCCACTCCTCGCCCGTGGTGGAGCCATGGACGAGCACACCCTCCTGCCACTCATCCGCCACGGGTGAGCGGTAGAGCACGCGTGCCCCCTTGCGTAGATCGAGTGCCATCAGCGCTTCGGAACGATACTGGGTTCGCTTCCGACCAAACGGCGCACGTACTCGCCGAACATCGGCTCGACGAAGTCATAGCGTCCGCGGCCAAGACGAGTCACGAGGCCGCGCGCGGTCAGCGACTCCAAAGCACGCAGCACCTCTGGCCGCGGTACCGCCGGTGTCGTGTCCGAGGCGAAGAGGACCGCACCCTGAGCGACACGCGTCGCGACCTGCTGTAGGTATTTCTGCTTGCCGAGCTCAGACCAATGGAGAGCGAACGGGCGCTCGAGCTCGCGTAGCGCCTGCTCGTAGGCGATGGCGAGCAGGTCAGCGGTCACGACGCGCTGCGCCGCGTCGCGCATGAGGTAGTAGAGCGCCGCGCAGACCTGCATCGTGTCCTGCGGGTGTCCGCCGGTCGCGTCCAGCAGCCGGTCCACGCTGCTGTCGTCGAGCGAGATCTTCTTTTCCGCGAACTTCTCGCGCAGATAGGTGAGCCAGTCGTCCGGCGCGATGCCGAAGCGGTGTCCGCCGGACTCCGCGAGATCGACCGGGACCGCGAAGCGGTAGAAGGCACGTCCCTTCTCGCTAAAGAGCTCCTCGAGGATGCCCTCCTCGGAGCCGAGGAATGCGTACGCGACGCCCTTCTGTGCTTGGAAGCGTGTCCGCATGACGTCGAAGACCCGCGGACCCAGTCGCCCGGCGGCCTGGAACTCGTCGTACGCGATGACCACGCGCTTCCCCGTCTTCGCCGCGAGCGCCCGCGGAAGATCGAGCGCTCCCTCGAAGAAGCGTTGGGCGTTGGTCTCTCGCGCGAGCTGCAACGCGAGCTCGATGTGCTCGTATCGCACCTTCACCGTCGGGCGCATGCCGGCGGCGACCGCCTTGGCCTGCTCGAAGCTGCGCTCGACGCCTGAGACGTTCTCCAGCACGGCGTCGATGAGCCGCTCACCAAGGCCGCGGATGTCGGTCGCCCCGAGGCAGTCGACATACGCGGTGAGCGCGCCGCGGCGCTTCAGGCGACGCAGGACCTCGAGGATGATCGAGGTCTTGCCGATGCGCCGCGGTCCGGCGACGAGCACGTGATTTCCATCACCCAGGCGCTCGACGAGCCGGCGGATGTACGTCTCCCGCCCCACCAGGTCGGACGCGGGGACTGGCCCACCGACCGGAAAGTGCGGTGGGGGAGCCGCGACACGTCCGAACGGTCCGGGCACGGCCCGAAATATACATGAGAAGTATCCATTTGTATCATTGGATGCATCCACGCTCCTGTGGGAGCATCGGTGCGTGGGATCCTTTCCCTGGCTCTTCCCGCAGCCGGATCCAGAGGCGCGCCGGCGGCTGGAGCGCGCCGTCGCCGATGTCGATCGCGAGCTGGCCGCGAACCTCGAGCTCGCCTCGATGTTCGACCAGACGCATCAGGCGGTCGTGCTCGAGATCGGCGAGTTCACGCGCCATCGCGCGGCGATCGAGGCGGGACTTGCCGCAGCGTTCGTACCGCTGGCCGACCTGTATTCCCGCGTCCCCGACACGGAGTCGGCGATGGAGCGGCGCGGGCCCGCGAACACACTCCGGGACGCCGATCGCCTGATCATCGAGACCTGGGAGGGCGATGCCCGATCGGCCCAGCGCAGCCTCCGCGACGCGCTCGCCGCGCCGCCGCCGACCCCGCTCGAGCGGCTACTCAGGAGCTTGCGCGGAGTGCTGCCGAGCAGGCGTTGAGCGCCCTGCTAATGGCACGAGGCGTGCATTCGTTACAACTCGCGCATGGCAGCAACCGGCCGGTCCACACTGGGACGCTCTTATCGCTCGTATCGCTTCCCGCAGAGGAAGGGCGGGCGACTTTCGCGCCGCCCCGCGACCGGGCAGCGGCTCGGCCCCCTCGCCGGCGGTATCAGCGCCTTCTTTCTGGCGATGCTGGCGATGGGCGGCGTCGGCGCCGCGGCGGTGATCGGCTACTTCGCAGCTGACCTCCCGTCGGCCCAGGACCTGGTCAACGTCCCGGTCCCACTCACGACCAAGATCTACGACCGCTCCGGCGAGCACCTGCTGTACACGCTCGAAGATGAGCGTCGCGAGCTCGTCGGCCTCGACTCCGTTCCGCAGAAGATGCAGGAAGCCACGATCGCGATCGAGGACAAGTCCTTCTGGACCAATCCGGGCGTCGACATCGGCGGGATCATCCGCGCGATGAACGCCAACGCGTCGAGCGGGACCATCTCCCAGGGCGGCTCGACGATCACGCAGCAGCTCATCAAGACCCGGCTGCTGAGCGACGAGCCGACGTTCACGCGCAAGATCAAGGAAGCGATCCTCGCGATCGAGGCGACCCGTTCGTTCAGCAAGAAGCAGATCCTCGAGATGTATCTCAACCAGATCTACTACGGCAATCAGGCCTATGGCATCGAGGCGGCGGCGAAGACGTACTTCGCCCAGCCCGATCTCTCTAAGCTGACACTCGGCCAGATGGCGCTCCTCGCCGGCCTGGCGCAGCGCCCGTCCGACTACGACCCGGTGCAGAACATGGACGCCGCCAGGGCGCGGCGCGCGCAGGTCCTCGATGCGATGGTGGACAGCGGCTACATCACCGTAAATGAATCCGAAGCGGCCAAGGCGGAGCCGATCGTCGTCAAGCCGGCGACCACTTCCCTCTACGCGCCGCACTTCACCTTCCGGGCTCGCGAACAGCTCATCCGCGAGCTGGGCGAGAGGGCCGCGTATCGCGGCGGATACACGGTGTTCACGACGCTCGACTGGAACATGCAGCAGCTGGCCGAGAAGGAAGTCCGCGACCACGTCGACGGCCTCAAGGGCTTCAACGTGAACAACGCGGCCCTGATCACCATGGATCCGACGACCGGCGAGGTCCTCGCGTACGTCGGAAGCTACGACTACTACGGAAACACGCCGAAGATGCAGGGCGACTACGACCACGCCGGCATCGCCTACCGGCAGCCCGGCTCGACGTTCAAGCTGTTCACCTATCTCACCGGCATGCTCAAGGCGGGCATGACCGCCTCGACGCGGCTTTACGACATCGGCTGGCAGATGGGTGACGGGAGTGGCACCGTCTACAAGCCGCAGGACGCGACCAAGGAACAGCACGGGCCGACCACCCTGCGCCAGTCGCTGCGCGAGTCGCTGAACCTGCCGGCGCTACAGGTCACGCGCACTGTCGGCGTGGACGCGATCATCGACACGATCCACCAGCTCGGCATCGAGCGCGATTGGGATCGCAGCCAGCTCGGTCTGTCGTTCGGGATCGGTGCCGGCGAGATGCGTCTCATCGACATGGCCAGCGCCTATCAGGTCGTCGCGAACATGGGCGTGCGCGTCGAGCCGACGATGATCTACAAGATCGTCGACCCGAGCGGCAAGGTCGTGCGCGACTGGGGATCGAAGCCCGAGGGCAAGCAGGTCATCGATCCGCGACAGGCGTGGGTGCTGGCCGACATCCTGAAGGACAACACCAACCCGCAGGGTTCGTTCGTGTTCGGACCGTGGACCAACATCGGCCGCACCGCCGCGCTGAAGACCGGCACCACGGACAACCTGCAGGACGTCCTCGCGATCGGTTGGGTCCCGCAGCGGTTGACCGCGATCTGGATGGGCAACTCGGATAACTCGGAGATGCACGGCATCTCGTCCGCACTCGGTCCCGGCGTCCTCTGGCGCGACTACATGAAGACCGTCGTCGGCGGACTGCCTGCGACCTGGTACGACAAGCCCGCCGGCATCGTCGACCGCGTCGTGTGCGTGAACCCGTCGCTCACCGGCGGCAACGGTTCCGGCATGCTGCCCGGACCGAACTGCCCCGCGAGCTACCGCTTCACCGAGCACTACGTCGAGGGCACGGAGCCGAAGACGAACGACGCGGACTTCTACACGTCGTGCGGCATCCGTCTGGTCGCGCCGTTCTCCGACTGGCAGCCGTACTACAACTCGTGGGCGGCGGGCGCGGTCTCGGGCACGTACAGCTATGGGCGATTCAGCTGGAGCATCTGCGGATTCGCGCCGAAACCGTCGGCATCGCCGAGCGGAGATCCGAGTCTCCCGCCGGGCGCGACGCCGCCCCCCGTCGGCCGCACGCCGATACCCACGACGGCGCCGAAACCGACGAAGAAGCCGTAGTCTGGGTCGCGCGCGCACTTGCGCTGCGGATCCCTCCGCGGCTCGGGACTCTCACTCGCGAGCGCCTCGCCCCTCTCCTCGCTGCTGGCTACGCGCGCCCGCTGATCACCGCGCGCGTCTCGCTCGGGCGCGCTGGGCGCAGACGCTCGTCGAGGGGCGCCGCGCTCGCTCACGAGAATCCCGGTCGCCGCGTCGCCCGCGGCGCGTGATTTGCGACGCGCGCACCTAGACTGACTTACATGGGAGCGGTCTCGAGCGCTGCGTTCTACGCGCCCGTCGAAGGTGAACTCCAGGAATTGGAGCGCCGCCTTCTCGCCGTGGGTCGTGGTGGGCATCCGACCTTCCAGGCTGCGGTCGAGCACGTGTTCCAAACTCCCGGAAAGCTTCTCCGACCGACGCTCGTCTTCCTCTCGGCGCGCTTCGGGACGCATGACGACCGCGAGACCGTCCTCAACCTCGCGCAGTCGCTCGAGCTCGTGCACACCGCATCTCTGGTCCATGACGACATCGTCGATCGCGCGGATGTCCGCCGCAACGTACCCACCGTCAACGCGATGTGGGACGGCGACGTCGCACTGATCGTCGGGGACTACCTGTTCGCCAAGGCTTACGCCCTCGCGGCTGTGCTTCCCAAGCCAGAAGTCATCGCGATCGTCGCGCAGACCGTCTTCGCGCTGTGTGACGGAGAGCTGAACGAAGTCACGTCGCCGCCGACGATGCCGACCGAGGCCGAATATCTCGAGCGCATCGAGCTCAAGACCGCCTCGCTCTACGCCGCATGCTGCCAGGGCGCTGCGTTGCTGACCGAAGCCGACCCGGAGCACGTGGCCGCGCTCGGCGCATTCGGTACCAATCTCGGCCTCGCGTTCCAGATGACCGACGACATCCTCGATCTCGTGGGTGATGAGGCCGATTTCGGCAAGGCCGTCGGCCGCGATCTCGAAGAAGGCATGGCGACGCTTCCGATGATCTATGCCGCGGCCGCTGCGGGCGGTCAGGACGGCGAGCTCGCGCGGCGCATCGTCGCGCCCGGGAAGTCGCGCGACGAGGTCATCGAGCTGTTGCGGATCATCCGGGCGAGCGATGGGCCCGATCGTGCCCGCGTCCGCGCCCTCGCGTTCCACGACGCCGCGCTTCGCGCGCTCGATGATCTGCCCGCGCGCCCCGAGCGCGAGGCGCTCCGCGACGTTGCCGACTTCGTCATCAGTCGCGTGCGATGAGTCCTGCCCCGAAGCGGGAGCTCGCGGAAATGCGCGACCGGCTCGTGCGCGAGGTCGATCGCGTCCTCGGCGCGACAGCGGGACTCAGTGCATCTCAGCTCGCGTGGGCACCAGCGGCCAAAGAAGCGAACGGCCTGCTGATCCTCGCGGCGCACACCGTTGGCGCAGCCGAGCGCCACATTCTGGTGAACATCGCGGGTCGCAAGCCAGGCGGCACACGCGACGAGGAGTTCGCGTCCAAGGGTGACCTCGAGGGCGTTCGCG
>JBDUCG010000157.1:0-5082 GCA_040003565.1 Chloroflexota bacterium
TCGCGCGCCGCGCGGCTTAGTCGTCGTCGAAGAGGTGGTGCAGGAACTGCTCGCGGTCCGCGAGGAACGACCGCGTGAGCGTCACGACATCGGTGTCGGCGTACGCCGTCTTCGCGATGCCGCTCTCCGATAGGACGTAGATCGTCGCGTCCGGGTAGCCGAGCAGCACCGGCGAGTGCGTCGAGATGATGAACTGCGAGCCCTCCGCCACGAGGTCGTGCATGCGCCGCATGAGCGCGAGGACGCCGCGTAGCGACAGCGCCGCCTCTGGCTCGTCGAGGATGTAGAGACCTTTCGGGCCGAAACGATGGGTCACGAGTGCGATGAACGATTCGCCGTGAGAACGCTCGTGCAGCGACCTGCCGCCGTGCTGCGCGACGCTCCTCGGTCCGAGCTGGTCGACGTGCGTCGCGACGTTGAAGAAGCTCTCGGCCCGTAGGAAGTAGCCGGTCTTCGGACGGCGCGTGCCGCGCACCAGGCGCAGGTGCCGGTGCAGGTCCGAGTGCGACGGACGGGTCGAGACGGTCATGTTCTGGCTGCCGCCCTCCGCGTTGAATCCGGCGGCGACTGCGAGCGCCTCGATCAGCGTGGACTTGCCGCTGCCGTTCTCGCCCGCGAACAAGGTCACGTGCGGGTCGAGCGCAAGCTCGTCGAGCTCGCGGATCGCCGGGATCGAGAACGGGTATGCGTCGAAGTCGCCGACCTCGTCCCGCTTCAGAGCGACCGCGCGGACGAATGCGTCGTCCACGGCGCTAGGCCTTCGCGAGCTTCGCGAACGAGGCCATCAGCTTCTTCACGCCCTTGTCCGGGAACGCGACGACGACTTCCTCATCGTCGCTCCGCACCTGGCTCGAGACGACGACGCCGTTGCCAAGAGACGGATGGCGCACGTGATCGCCTGCACGGAAGCGCGTGTCGCTGGGCGCGATGCGCTTGCGAGCCGCTTCGGCGCGACCCGTCCATGCAGCGGGCAGCCCCACCATCGCGGCGTCGCGCCGCGCGGCCTTGCGCTCCTCGTACCGCTCGCGGTCGCGGTCCCAATCGAGATCGGCCCACACGTCGCGCTCCTCCGTCTCGACGCGGCCGCGGTGCTCGATGCCCTCGGAGGGGAGCTCGAGCAGGAAGCGCGACGGCGGGTTCTCGTTGGTCCGTCCAAACAGCATCCGCCGGCGCGCGAAGGTGAGGAATGCGCGGTCCTTCGCGCGCGTGATGCCGACGTACGCGAGCCGGCGCTCCTCCTCGATGCGGTTCTCGTCTTCGAGCGAGCGCGCGTGCGGGAACACGCCGTCCTCCATCCCCGTGAGGAAGACGATCGGGAACTCGAGACCCTTCACCGCATGGAGCGTGATGAGCGTGGCGACCGGCTTCGCCTCGGCGAGCTCGTCCTGGTCCGAGACCAGCGCTACCTGCTCCAGGAACGCCGGCAGCTGCTCCTCCTGCGGCAGCCGGAGGAATTCCTCAGCCAGGCTGCGCAGCTCGAGCACGTTGGCGTGGCGCTCCTCCCCCTCCTCGGTGCCGTCCTTCAGATACGCGCCGTAGCCGGTGCCTTCGATGACGCGGTCCAGCAGATCCGGCAGCTCGCGCCGCGCCGCTTCCTCGCGCAGCCGCTCGATGAGCCGGCCGAACGCGGTCATCGCGGTCTGCTGGCGCTTGGGGATGTCCGCGATCTCCTCGGCGCGGAGCAGCGCCTCCGTCGGAGTGAGCTCGTTCGCGCGCGCGAACGCCATCAGCCTCGCGCGCGTCTTGTCCCCGATCCCGCGCGGCGGCGTGTTGATCACCCGCGCGAGCCCGACGCTGTCGAGCGGGTTCCGGATGATCCGGAGATACGCGAGGGTGTCCTTGACCTCCCGCCGCTGATAGAAGGACACGCCACCGACGACCTGGTACGCCAGGCCGAAGGAGCGGAACACGTCCTCGATCGCGCGCGACTGCGCGTTCGTGCGGTACAGGACCGCGACGTCGCGGTTGTTCTTGACCTCGCCCTGCCGCTGCAGACGCTCGATCTCGCGCGCGATGGCCTCGGCCTCGGCGTGCTCGTCGTAGGCCTCGATCACGACGACGGCCGGTCCGCCCTCGCGCTTCGTCCAGAGCTTCTTCTCTTTGCGCGCGGCGTTGTTGCGCACCACCGACCACGCGGCGTCGAGGATCTTCTGCGTGCTCCGGTAGTTCTGCTCGAGCTTCACGACCTTGGCGTTCGGATAGTCACGCTCGAAGTCGAGGATGTTGCGCACATCGGCGCCGCGCCAGCTGAACACGCTCTGGTCGTCGTCGCCCACCACGGTGAGGTTCTGCCGGAAGCCTGCGATGTAGCGGAGCAGCACGTACTGCGCGCGATTGGTGTCCTGGTATTCGTCGACGAGGATGTGCTGGTAGCGCTCCTGCCATTTCTCCAGCGCACTGTCGCTCGTCTCGAACAGCCGGCAGACCAGGAGCAGCAGGTCGTCGAAGTCGACGGCGTTGTTCTCGCGAAGCAGCGCGTCGTAGCGCGGCCAGACGAGCGCCGCGATGCGGTCGAGCTGGTTGCGCGGCGCGCCGGCCATGTCCGCCGGACCCTTGAGGTCGTTCTTCATCCCGGAGATGACGTTGCCGATCGCGCCCGGGGTGAAGAGCTTCTCGCTGACGCCCTGCTCGGACATGGCCTGCCGCATGAGGGCGCGCTGGTCGCCCTCGTCGTAGATCGCGAACGCCCGGTCGATGCCGACGAGCGGCCCGTCGCGGCGCAGCAGGCGAGCACAGAAGGCGTGGAACGTCCCCACGGTCAGGTCGCTCAGCTGCCCCTCGCCGAGCAGGCGCTCCAGACGCTCCTTCATCTCGCGCGCCGCCTTGTTCGTGAAGGTCACGGCCAGGATCGACCGCGGCGAGGCGCCCTCGCGGATCAGGAAAGCGATGCGGTGCGTCAGGACGCGCGTCTTCCCCGACCCCGCCCCGGCCAGGATCAGCAGCGGCCCCTCACCGTGGGTCACGGCGGCGCGCTGCTCGGGATTGAGGGGGTCGAGGATGGCGTCGGGCACCGCTTCGATGTTAGGTGCGGCGGCCCCTTGTGGATGGACTGTGGAAATTCGGCTGAGCCCGTGGACGACCGAGGTCTGCGATTGTGGAGAAGGCACTTTTCCGAGGGCGTGGCGGCCGTCAGATTGCTCGCCATTCCCGGGGAGCTTGCGTCTGGGGGAGAGATCTCCCGGCGCCGGAGCCTCGGGATTTTTCTTGCGCTAACCGAGGTCGCGCCGTTGACGGTTTCTCGCCGCCCCGTCATGAAGGATGCGCTGTCGATAGCGTGTTGAAAAACGTCTCGCGTTTGTGGATGAGTTCGCGCGCGATCGGTGGATAAGCGGGTTGCCCGCCCAGTGCTCCGCCAAGTATGTTTCCTCTCGTCCCGAGGGGACTGTCAAAGGGAACGGGTCCGAGATTCCATCAAGGGCACCGGTCCCCGGGAGCGCAACCGGAGATAGCATCAAAGGCGGTCCGAGAGGAAATCGAGGATCGGCTCCACGGCCAGGCTGCTGAGCATCGATGCAGTGGCAGGGCACGTAGGCAGTTCGCTCGGGACGCTTTTTGTCCCCCCACATCCGGCGCTGGACGCCGTCCGTACAGTCGTCGCAGTGCCGAACACCCCCGACCAGCCTGACGACGTCGTCATCGTCGCGCTCGCCGAGCGCGACCTGGGCGCGCTGGCCACGCTGTACGACCGCTACGGCCGCCTGGCCTACGCGCTCGCCTACCGGATCCTCGGTGAGAGCGAAGCGGCGGAGGACGTGGTGCACGACGCGTACATCTCCGCCTGGCGAGGGGCCGCCAGTTACCGGCGCGAACGCGGCAACGTCCGCGGCTGGCTCCTGTCGATCGTCCACCACCGCGCTGTAGACGTCCTGCGGCGCAAGACGACGTTCCGACCGGCCCCGCTCGAGGCGGCGGCCGAGCGCGCCTCCGATGACGACACAGCCGAAGCCGCGACGCGCAACGTCGAGCATCAGACGGTACGCGCGGCGCTCGAGGGACTCCCCCAGGCGCAGCGCCGGACGATCGAGCTCGCCTACTTCGGCGGCTACACCCACGTCGAGCTGGCCGAGCTCATGGGCGTCCCACTCGGAACGGTGAAGGGGCGCATGCGCATCGGGCTGCAGAAGCTGCGGCGCGCGCTCGAGCTCCAGGGAACCTACGGGGGGCAGCCGCGATGATCCACGTCACCGACGAGCTCGAGCTGTACGCGCTCGGGGCGCTCGCGCCGATCGACAGCGCGCGCGTCGCCGCGCACCTCTCGGAGTGCCCCGCCTGCCGCGAGCAGGCCCGTGCGATCGACGAGGTCGTCCAGGAGCTGCCCGACACGCTCCCCGCACGCGAGGCGCCGGGTCAGCTACGCGACCGCATCCTCTTCTCGGCCCGCGCGGAGCTCGCCGCCGACAGCGCGCCGGCGCCCCGGCGCGGCACCGCGTGGGTCGCGCGCCTACTCCGACCAGGCCTGGTCCTGGCCGCCGTGATGTGGCTCGCGGTCGGCGCGGCCGCGATCGTCAACGAGAACCTCAGCCTCCAGAACCAGTTGAAAGTCGCCGCGAGCGAGCGCGCGTCGTACGAGTCGATCGCCGAAGGCATCCGCCAGGGCGGCCGCTGGTGGTACATGGCCGGCAAGGACGACTGGACGGGATCGGGCGGAACGCTGATCGCCCCGCGCGCCGAAGGTCGGCAGCCGTTCGTCGTCTTCCACGACCTGAGGCCGCTGCCCGAGGGCCAGCTTTACACGATCTGGCTCGTGAGCTCGGACAACACCTGGGTCCGCGGCGCGAACTTCCGGCCGGATGGGAAAGATGTGCAGGCGGTCGACATCATTCCCGCGATCGCGGGGTTCGACCGCTGCGCGGTGACCATCGAGGACTCGGCCTGGGGCCGTCGGGCCGGTCCGGTCGTCATGGAGTCGCGGATCGTTCCGCCCGCGCAATAAAGAAGAGGCCCGCCTTTCGGCGGGCCCCTTCGGCTAGCGGTTTCGCGCGGTACTAAACGGACTAGTAATCCATCCCGCCGCCACCGGGCATCGACGGAGCCTTGTCCTTCTCAGGCAGGTCCGTGATGAGCGCCTCGGTGGTGAGGATC
>JBDUCG010000158.1:0-5024 GCA_040003565.1 Chloroflexota bacterium
GCCGAGAACTGGCTCAAGGTCGCGATCCGCGCCGGCGAGAAGAGCTTCCACTAGGTCTCGAACGTCCCCGGGTGCAGCGGATAGCCGTAGCGCTTCGCGCGGTCGGCCATGTCGCCCTCGAGCTGGCCGCCGAGCCCATCGACCATCCGGTTCATGAACGCGAAGAGCGACGCGTTGAGCGCGACGTCGCCGATCGCCGCGTCGCTGAACCCCGCGGCGCGCAGCGCCTCGACGTCCTCGCGCTCGACGGTGCCCGGGCGCAGCGTGAGCTTCTCGACGTACGCGAGCATCGCGCGGTCCGCCTCGCTGAGCGCTGGATGCGTGAGGTCCTTTCGCGTGATGGCGTCCTGGAGTGCCTCGTCGTGTGTGAGTCGACCGACCCACCCGGCGTGCGCGAGCACTCAGAACGTGCAGTCATTGAGCGCGGAGACGTACGCGGCGATGAGCTCGCGCTGGACCCGCGTGAGGTCGGAGGGCCCGAAGCGGACGGCCTTGTTCAGCTCGGTCACGACCTTCAGCGCAGGCCCGTTGAGCGTGAAGACCTCGTACGGCGTGAACATGCGGCCGCGCTCGATCTTCACCTGCGTGAAGACATCCTTCAGGTCGCCTTCGGCTTGCTCGGCCGGCACGGTCTTGATCCACGGCATCGCACACCTCCCTCTGGGCTCGCGAGACTAGCGCTCGCGCGCAGCCTGTGATGGCGAACGCAGCGGCGGCGCGGTCGAGAGGACGAAGCGCGAGATCTGCGCGCTGCGACGTGAGAGGAGGTCGCGACGAGGAGCGGGCCTCCGCTTCGATCTTCATGGCGTCGCGCCGACGAACGACCCGAGCACGTTTCTCGGAGCCCGGGACGTACCTCTACTTCTGCTCGCTCCATCCCGATCAGATGCGGGCCAGGGTCGAGGTGAAGGACTAGCAGGCACCGGGTGGCAGCCCGCCCCAGCGCGTCAGCCAATACCTCTTCAGGTATATTGGTCGCATGCGCACGGCTCAGTTGATACGCGACGCTCGCGCCCGTGCGGGCTTCTCCCAAGCCGCGCTCGCTCAACGAGCGAAGACATCGCAACCGGCCATAGCCCGCTACGAGGCTGGGTCGGCGACGCCTTCGCTCGCTACGCTCGAGCGGATCCTCAACGCGTGCGACAGCACGCTTCTTCTGAGCGTCGCACGGTCGCGACGAACGCATGCCCGCTCGCGCGATGGACGCCTGGCGCTGATCCACCGGCTACGCGCTCGGCTCGACGTCGTCGCTCGGCGCCACGGCGTGCGAAATCTTCGGGTCTTCGGTTCGGTCGCGCGCGGGAACGAGACGCCCGAGAGCGATATCGACCTTCTTGTCGAGCTCGAACCGGGACGAACGCTCGTCGATCTGATCGGCTTTCAGCAGGAGGCGGAGAAGATCCTGGGCGTGGGTGTAGACGCTGCGACGCCGCGGACGATGAAGACGCGCGTGCGCGCCCGAGCACTCCGGGAGGCGCTTCCGGTTTGAAGCGGGGCGACCGCGAGCGGCTGGACGACATCGCTGAGGCGATCGCGACGATCCGCGCGCAGGCCGCCGACAACACCTCCGATGAGCGACTCAAGCGAGACGCGATCCTCTACAACCTTCTCATCCTCGGCGAGGCGGTCAAAAATCTCGACGAAGGGACCACGGCGCAACGCCCCGAAATCCCCTGGAAGCAGATCGCCGGATTACGCGACCTTCTCGCACACGAGTACTACCGGATCGATATCGGCATGATCGAAGACATCATCGAACGCGATCTTACGGCCCTGGACGCGGCGGTCGCGGTGCTTCGTAACCGACGTGCCAGGGGCGGCAAGCGCTCGTCCGCGCGCATCAAGCGACGACAGCGCGACGCCTGAGGGCATTGGGCCGATGTCGCGCGGGATGCCAACGTGGCCGCCTGCACATTTGACCGGTCGCACAGGAGGAGAGCCGACCAGCGTCGCCCATCGCCCGCTGGGTCTGTTGGAACTTCGACCACGTCGTCTGGAACGCGTCCACCGCTGACGCGACCCGAGATGTGCGACAGCGCACATCGGACGGAAGCCCGCCGGTGCGACGCGTGTTCGTGGAGCAGGACGAAAATGTGGGAGGTCGCAGCATGCCTGCTTCAGCGTTCACTCGGCGCCACTTCCTCGGGGCCGCCGCGGTCACCGCGGCCGCAGCCGCGTGCGGCGGAGGGTCCGGGTCCCAGCGGTCGGTCACCTCACCGGTCGCGACCGCGAAGTCGGCCGCGACCAAGCTCGTGGCCGACGTCCTCGACTTCGAGCTCAAGGGTCCCTTCAAGTGGAACGGCGGCAGCGTGAAGATGAGGCTCCACGCCGCGTTCGCCTTCGGACAGAAGCTGTACTTCGTTCGCACCGATGCGAGCGACCCGCAGTTCGCGAAGCGCGAGGGTCTCGTGTACGTCCCGCTGCTCAACGCCGCACTGACCGCGAAGCCGGCCGGCGCGGGCCAAATCTATCTCTTCGCCGACGGCGCGTCTGGTCAGCTGCCCGTCCTCAGCACCGCGCCGGGCGCAACGGACTTCGTGTCCCTTTACGTCGTCAACAACGTGCGCTTCAGCGGGACGAAGGAACTGCTCGACAGCGCCGAGAAGATCCGCGCCGTGGCGAACGCCGGACGCATCACGATCGAGTCGACGAAGATCGTCGTGAACTATCCGATCGTGAAGTGGCCGGGCGGCGAGCTGCCTGTGGACGCGAAGGTCGAGAAGCCGCTCGAGGGCGGACCACTGCTCACCAAGCCGGACGTCGAGAAGCTCGAGGTGAGCTTCAAGCTGCACCAGTGCTTCCCCGAGAGCCGCTACATCGTGACGGATACGTCCGCGGTCCCGATGGCGCCGATGATGAACATCATCGGTTCGCCCGCGTCCTCGGGGCTGATCGACGCCGGCGCGACGAGCAAGATCACCGTCTTCGGCAACGGCATCGAGGGACCGGGCGCGATGGGCTTCCAGCCGGCGATCTTCCAGGCGAAGGCGGGCGAGGCCGCGTGGAGCCCGATGTGGGACCACTGGACCGCCGTCTGGAAGGATCCGAGCAAGGTCGTGCTGCTGCGGACGCAGTCGGAGCTAGACGCGCGCGTGCAGGCGGGCGAGATCGTGCTCCACCACGGGACGCCCGACACGAAAGGGCAGGGCTTCGTCGTGAACTGCCCGAGCCCGATCGTGGCGCCGAATGATTTCGTCGTGAGGTAGCGCCGAGAGTCGGCCCTGGCTATTCGGCCGGTGCGATGACTCGACGGGCCAGACGTCTCGAAGATGAGCTGCTGCGCCGAGTAAGGCGCGGCAGTCTATGTCGCGCGCGTGCGGTCGCGCAGTGCCTCTTCGTCAAGCAGCTCCACCGACCGTTGGCGGTTACGCACCAATCCCGCGCGCTCCCAGCTCGCGAGGAGACGCGACACGCTCTCGCGCGACGCGCCGATCGTCCTCGCGATGTCCGACTGCGCCAGGCCACGCACCCGCGGCGGAGTAACTTCGCGATCGGCCAGGCGCAGGAGCGCCTCCGCGAGGCGCGCTTCGATCGGCTCCGTCGCGGTGCGCTCGACGGCCTGCTCGAGATCGAAGAGCTGACGGGCCAGGAGCATCGCGACCTTCGCCGCGAGGCGCGGATGCGTGGCCATCGCGCCGAGGAACTGGCCGGCGGGCGCCTCGCAGATCACCACATCGTCAAGCGCGACGATGCGCTGCGACGTCACCGCCGCGCCGAAGAAGGACGAGGTGCCGAAGAGCTGACCCGGTCCGAGGATCGCCACGTTGACGTCGCCGTTCGTCACGCGGACGCGACCGTGCTTTAGGAGATACACGCGATCGCCCGACGGCCGGACGACGACGTCCTGACCGGTCCGGCACGATCGCATCTGCAGGAGGGCGCCAAGGCGCTGCATGTCCGCATCGCTCATCCCCTCGAAGAGATCGAGGTGACGAAGGAACCAGAGCTTATTCATGTGAGCGCGGTCACAGTAGACCCGGACCCGACCGTTCCCACACGTACCGCCCGCACGAATAGGACGAGCGGGCACGCGCCGACTGGGGCCGCCGCGGCCTCAGTCGGCGCACGTCTATCAGGGTTGGATCGGACAGCGGAAGTCGAGCGCGGCGTTACGCGTGACGGTGATGTCGCCCGCCGCTTGCGCGGCGAGGATCGCCGACTGCGAGGTCAGCGGCCGCTGGGCAACATTCCAGCTCACCACGTACACCTTCCAGAAGCCTCCGTGATAACCGGCGTCGCCCGGGCCGACTGCCGCGACGCCACCGGTCCCAGGGACCATGTAGAAGGCATCCGTCCCATCTTGCGGCGTGGCGGCGGGAGGCAGCAGCGTTCGGACAAGCGCGCCGTCGAGATAGATCTGGCCGAAATGCACCGGAGAGTCGGCGAGGGCGGGCGCCGCGAACGAGAGCGAAAGCGCGACAGAGATAGCGATCGAGACGAGCCAGCGTTTCATCGAGTCACTCCTTCTTCGAGCGTGTCACGAGGACAGCCTGACCCGCAGATGTGACAACCTGATGACACGGCCTGCCCTTCTGGCACAGCACGTGTGACGCACCGCACATCGCGCCGCGAGCGTCATGGTTTCCTATCCCGCCCGAGACTCGACACTAAGTAGGTGGGCATGGCGGTCGTCGTCCTGATTGCGGTCATCACCTCAGCCTGCACGGCCGCAGGCCCCGCGAACTCCCCGGCGTCATGGACGCGTATCGCCTGCGACTCCGCCATCGGCTCGCCCGCCGCTGCGAGCGATGAGCTTCGCGTGAGCAGGGCCGGCCGGAAGACCGATTTCACAAGACACTGCGTGCCGCTCTCCGAGATCGCATCGGGCGGACCGCCGCGCGACGCGATCACGCCGCTCGACGCGCAACCGAGGTACGTGCGCCTTAGCTGCCCTGGCGCTGCCCGCTGCCGCCGGCCGAGAACTGGCTGAAGGTCGCGATCCGCGCCGGCGAGAAGAGCTTCCACTAGCCGCCGGCGCGGAGCGCTGGTTCGCTAGAGCTTTGCCTCGACCGTCTTGGCCATCT
>JBDUCG010000011.1:0-17023 GCA_040003565.1 Chloroflexota bacterium
GCGTGACCGGCCGCGAGGTGCACGAGCTGGTCGAGGACATCATCTTCGAGGCCGGATACGACACGCTGCGGCCGGGTCAGCAGCGCTCGAAGAGCGGCGGTGCCCCTCGCGGCTTCATCCACGGCACCGGTCACGGCGTCGGTCTGGAGATCCACGAGATGCCGACCGTCGGCCGCTCGGGCATCGCACCGCTCGCGCCCGGCGACGTCGTTACGGTCGAGCCCGGCATCTATCTTCCGGAGCTCGGCGGCGTCCGCCTCGAGGACATGCTGGTGATCACCGAGACCGGCTCGCGCAACCTCACGCGCGCCCCGCGACAGCTCGTGGTCTGAGGGGGATCGCAGGGGTTCTCCCTGCGATGAACAGTAGAAGCCCTCCTCTACGGCGTCGGCGCGGCCATCGCCTTCGGATTCGGTGACTACGCCGCGGCGATGGCGACGCGGCGTGTCGGCGTCGTGCGCACCTCGCTCGGGATGCAGGTCATCGGTCTCACCGCCTACGCCGTGGCGCTCGCCGCGCTCGGTCGCTGGCCGACGTTCTCGCTCGAGCAGGTCCCGTATGCCGCGCTGCTTTCCGTCATCGGCATCTTCTCGCTCGCGGCCCTCTACCGCGCGTTCGCCATCGGACCGATCGCGGTGGTGAGTCCCGTGGTGGCGAGCTATGCCGCCCTCACCGTCGTTCTCATCGTGATCTTCCTTGGGGAGCGCCTGACGAGCGGGCAAGCCGTGGCCATCGGCGTGACCTTCGTCGGCGTCGCGGTCGCATCGACCGACGTCCGCGAGCTCCGCCAGACTCTCGGCCGGCCGAGCGAGGGCGTCCGCATCGGATTCCTGGCGACCCTCGGCTTCGCGGTGTGGAGCGCGATCTTCGCGGCCGGCGTGCGCGAGACCGACGGCCTTTCGCTCATCGTCATGCAGCGCTCGTTCAGCGTCGTGCTGCTCGCCATCTTCGTGGTCGCGCGCGGGATCTCACTACGTCCGCTCGGGGAGCGGCGCGCCTTCGCACTCGTCGCGACGACCGGCGTGCTCGACACCGGCGCGAACGTGCTGCTCGCTCTCGGGATCGCCTCGGGGTTCGCGTCGTTCGTCATGACCGGCAGCGGCGCCTACCCGCTCATCCCCGCGCTCCTCGCGATCCTGGTCCTACGCGAGCGTCTCGCGCCGAACCAGTACTTCGGAGTCGCGGTGCTCGTCGCCGGGCTGGTCGCGCTCGGGCTGCAGAGCTAGACGTGGCCCCGCAGGAACGTGATCGCAGCCTGGAGCTGCTGATCGGCGGGGTCCGTGACGACGCGGTCCGGCACGACGCCCCGGCCCGGACCGTTGAGATCCTCGCCGGTCTTCGCGTCCTGCATCTTGGTCAGCGTCACCAGCAGTAGGCCCCCATCGGGCAGCTCGCGTGGCTGTCCGGTCCCCACACACCCAGCCGTCTGGGTGCCCATGACCGTGCCGGCGCCGTTGGAGCGGATGCCAGCCGCGATGATCTCGGAGCCCGAGGCGGAGTTCTTGTTCACGAGCACGACCAGCGGCTTGTTCAGGCCGAGGAACTTGCTCGGGTTCGAGTCGACGGCGGTGCGCTGACCGTCACGACCGATCTGATAGACGAGCGTGCCGCGCTGAACGAACAGGCTCGCGACGTTGACCGCCACCGTGAGCTCACCGCCCGGATCGTCGCGCAGGTCGAGGATCCATGCGGTCGCGCCCTGCGATGAGAGCGCGCGTGCCGCCGTGCCGACATCGTCGGCCACGGTCGAGATGAGCTGCGGGATCTTGATGTATCCGATGGTGTTGTCCTCCATCCGGCTCGTGAAGAGCGGACTTTGGAAGCGCGCGCGAGCGATGGTGAGCTCGACCTCTTGCGAACCGCGAAGGAACGTCACCGTCACGGTCGAGCCTTCGGGGCCGCGCACGCGCGTCGCGACCTCGTCGGTCGTGAGCTTCGTGACATCTTCGCCGTTGACGCGGATGATCTTGTCGCCCTTCTTCACGCCCGCCTTCTCCGCCGGCGTGCCCTGGATGACGTCGATCACCTCGATCGGCTGGCCCGGGTCGGGCTGGAAGATCGTCACGCCGATCCCGCTCACCGGCGCGGGCCGCTGGTTGAAGCCCTTCGCGCGGTCGGGCGTCAGGTAATACGTGTGGCACTCGTTCATCGCGCGCGCCATTCCGTCGACCGCGGCGCGCTCCATCAGGACCTTGTCGGCCGTCGGGTAGCGCTGCGCCACGGCGTCCATCGACGTCGTCAGCTTGGCGAAATCGGACCACACGCTGCCCGTCAGGGTCGGGCGGTCCACGGTCGGCGCGGCGTCAATTTGGGCGTCTTTCAGGTATTTCGCGACCCCGTCGAGGGCTCCGGGGATCAGCTGCTGCGGCGTCGGCTTATCGACATGGCGCTCGATCAGGACCGAATACGCGGCCTCAGCGGTCTTGAACTGGGTCTGCGAGGGCAGCAGCTCATGCTGCAGATCCGCCGGCAGCAGACCGCACGCGGAGGCCACGAATGCCACCGCAAGGAGGAGGGGAAGAGCGCGAGGTCGCATCTGTATTGAGTCTATGGCCGCCGAATCCGCGGAGTTTCAGGCGCTCAGGCGACCTCGGTCGTCATCAGCTTGCGGAGGCGGCCGAGCGCTCGGAACTGCAGCGCGCGGATCGCGCCTTCGTTCTTGCCGAGCATGTTCGCGACCTGCCGGCTCGACATGTTCTCGACGAAGCGCAGCACGAGGACTTCCTGCTGTTCGGTCGTCAGATGCTTCACCGCGCCACGCAGCGCGTCGACTTCCTCACCACGGACCGCATGCTCGTGCGCGGTCGGGCCATCTTCGGCGAGGCCGAACGCGTTCTCGAGATCGACGGTCGGACGCTGACGGCGGCGGCGATCCGTCACCGCATTGCGGGCGATCGTGTAAAGCCACGCGAGGAACGACTTGCCCTGCCAGCGGTAGCGGTGGATGTTCGCGAACGCGCGTGTGAACACGTCGCTCGTGAGGTCCTCGGCGTCGCTGGGCTCACGGACGCGGTACAGGATGTAGCGGTACACCGCGTCGACGTGCGTGTCGTAGAGATCCGCGAATGCCGAACGGTCGCCACTTCGAGCGCGCTCGATGACGTCCGGCACCGGACCCATCTGCTCGAAGGAAGGAAGCGAGTCGACCCTTGCTGCGGTGGCAACTGTCACGACGTGATGGCCCCCCAATCCCGTCCTCAGTGATCTGTGCCGGAACCATATCGACCGGAGGGCGAGTCGCCAACCCTTTTCCAGTACCAAAACCGTCACAGCGAAACCCGATTCGGGCGCGCAGCGTACGAGCGGGACTCTCGTACTGGTACCTCCGGGTCACATCCGCGTCGACCGACCGTGTCCTCGTCTGAGTTGGAAGCGGGTCAGATCTTCTGCTTGAGGACCTCGATCGCTTTGGCGATCGCGCTGGCGTCGTCGGCCTGGACATCCGGGGGAACGCCGTTGTTGTTGTACTTCGTGCCGGTCTGGGCGCCCTCGTGCTCGGTCGAGACGACGGCCAGCTCGCCGCCGTCAGTGAAGTTCGTGATCGATGTGGAGCCGACGCACCCGACGCTCTTCGACCCGACGATCGTGGCGCGCTTCGACTCACGGAGGTTCACCGCGAAGAACTCCGGGCCCGAGCCGCCGCGGTCGTTGAGGATGATGGCGATCGGCTTTTGGTACTGGTCCGGCAGCCGCCACTCCTTCCGGGCGTACACCGTAAGAGGGCTCCCATCCCGGTAGATCGCCTTCAGCATCGGTTCCCCGTTGAGGAAGTAGCTCGAGATCGTGTCGGCGTCGAAGCCGCCCACGTTGCCGCGCATGTCGAAGATCCACGCCTTGGCGCCGCCGGCGAGCGCCTTGTCCATCATCTTCCGGACCTCGTCGTAGAACTTGTAGTTGGCCGTCACGCGGAACTCGTGCCACGTGATGTACGCCATGCCGTCCGGCAGAAGGCGACCGGTCAGGCCCGACTCATCGGGGCCGCCGAGCGACGTCCCCGTCGACGGCGCGGCCGCGATGATCCCGTTCGCGGGCGACGGGCGCGAACGGTGCACGACGCCGCTCTTGTCGACGTAGTACGTGTGGCAGTCGGGCGACGCGCTCATCATCCCTTCGACCGCCACATCGGCGAACCGCTCCGCGGTGATCTGCGTGTTGAGGGCCTTCACCTGCGCCGCCGATTCGGCGAACTTCTTGAAATCGGCGTTGACCGGCTCGGTGGCATCCTGGAAGTCGATCTTCGCGATCTCGCCTTTGCCGCCGGTCTTCTTGATCTCGGCATTGATGGCCGCGATCGCGCCCTCGAGGATCTTCTTGCTCGACGCCTTGTGCACGTCCGTGCTGGCCATCGAGCTGTAGGCGATGTCGAGCTTGGTGCGCCGGATGTCGACGGAGGCCGTCGGCGTGGGCGATGTCGCGACCGGAGCGGGCCCGCTGCAGGCGAGCGCGAGGAGGGCGACCGCGGCGAGGATCCGGAGCGTGCGCATCTGTCTCAAGGATATGGGACGGCCGGCGTCACTCGGCGGGCGTGCTGACCTTTGGGGCGTGCTGCGCCTGCCACTCGGCGGGGGAGGCGCAAAAGCCCTCGTAGTCGATGTATTCCGTGATCGTGGGGTTCTCGCCGCACACCGGGCACTTCGGATCGCGGCGCAGCCGCACCTCGCGGAACGACCCCTCGAGGGCGTCGAACAGGAGGTACCGGCCGATCAGCGGTTCGCCGATCCCGAGCAACAGCTTGATGACCTCGTTCGCCTGGATCGTGCCGATGACACCGGGCAGCACGCCGAGGACGCCGGCCTCCGCGCACGACGGGGCGAGCTCGGGCGGTGGCGGCGTCGGGAACAGGCAGCGGTAGCACGGACCTTCGCGTGGCTTGAACACGGTGACCTGTCCCTCGAAGCGGTAGATGCTCCCGTGCACGACGGGCTTGTTCCATTTCACCGACGCGTCGTTCAAGAGGTAGCGCGTGGGGAAGTTATCGGCTCCGTCCACGACCACGTCGTACTCCGCGAGGATGCGGTCGATGTTCTCGCTCGTGAGGCGCTCTTGATAGCCGACGATCTTCACGTCGGGGTTGAGCGCTTCGAGTGTCTGGCGCGCTGACTCGGTCTTCGGCTCGCCGATGCGCTCCGTGGTGTGGAGGATCTGGCGCTGGAGGTTCGTGGCGTCGACCACGTCGGAGTCGACGATGCCGAGCGTTCCGACGCCAGCCGCGGCGAGATAGAGGGCCGCTGGGGACCCCAGGCCGCCGGCGCCGATGAGCAGGACCTTGCTCCGCAGAAGCTGGAGCTGGCCCGTCTCGCCGACCTCCGGGATGAGCAGGTGGCGGCTGTAGCGCTGCGCCTGATCAGGAGTGAGGCCGGCGTCCGGCTTCTTCCAGGGCAGCCCCGAGTCCTTCCAGCGATTGAAGCCTCCGGACATCGAGATCACGTTGCCGTAGCCCAGCTTGGCCAGCGTGTCCGCGGCCATGGCCGAGCGGACGCCGCCGGCGCAGTAGAGGATCGTCGTCTTGTCCTTGTCGGGGATCCGGTCCTCCGCCCACTGCTCCAGATAGCTCTTGGGCAGGTGGACCGCGTTCGGGAGATGGCCGTCGTCCCACTCGTTCTTCTCGCGGACGTCGGCGAGCTGGATGTCGCCCGCGCGGAGCAGGTCGGCGACCTGCTGCGGCGTCGCTTCCTTGACCCGCTTCTTGATGTCAGCGAAGTAGTCGCGGTACGTCGGCATTCGTGCTCCCTTGTCCTCAAGTCTAAACCGACCTCGCGCGTCGGAAATGCCCCGTTGGCCATCATGCACGCATGGAAACGATCTACTTCGACACGCTCCAGTTCGTGTATCACCTCGCCCTCGCGATCCTCGTAGGCGGAGCGGTGGTCCTCGGCGCGGCGGCCGCGCCGGCGATCTTCAAGGCTGTCCCCGCGCGCGGCGAGGCGGGCGCGATCTTCGGGGCGGTCCTCGGCCGTTACGACGGCCTCGCCATCCTCTGCGTCGTGCTCATCGTCGTGACGAGCGTGTTGAAGGCCAGCGCGTTCGAGGTGACCGGCGCGCCGGAGACGCGGCTCATCGTGCGCTGGATAGCGCTTCTCGTCCTCTGCGCCGCGACGCTCTACGCGAGCGCCTGGACGAATCCGCTCGCGCGCACGATCCGCGCGCAGACGCCGCGCTGGGATGAGCTGAGCGACGACGCTCCGATCCGTCGGGAGTTCGGGTCGTTGCATCGAAGCTCGCGTCGCGCTATGACCGTCGCGATCTTCGCGGGCATCGTCGCGATGTTCCTCAGCTAGCGACTGCGACGGCCCCGCCGACCTCGGCCGATCGATACGCGGCGTCCATGACCTGTTGCACGCGAAGACCGTCGGCGAAGGTGGGATGCGGCGCGTCCGCGTTGCCGGTCGGCCCGGTCTCGATGTGCTCGCGCACCCGGCGCACGAGATCGGGGAACGCACCGTCGCTCGTGCTCGCGGCCAGGATCTCCTCGAGCGGGCCCGATCCGCGCGCGAGCATGACGCGGCCGTCGCCGCCGAGCACGATGGTGCCGTCGCTTCCGTAGAGGATCACGCGGCGCGATGGGTGATGCACCGCGCTGGAGAGCTGGATCGTGGCGATCGCGCCGCTGCTCATGCGCAGCAGGAGCTGCGCGGTGTCGTCCGCCGTGACGCGCACGGACGAGCCGTCGGTCGTCGGCCGTGTCTGGGCTGAGATCCCGAGCTCCGACGACACGCGTTCCACCGCACCGAGCCACCACACGAGCGAGTCGATCCAATGCGACCCGAGCGCGCCAAGCAGGCCGCCGGCGCGATCGCGCCGCAGCCACCACTCCTGCCGCGGCCGCGCCGGGTCGACGAGCATGCCGGTCATCTCCATCACCAGCGCGAGCCGCATGTCACCGATCGCGCGCGCCTCGAGCAGCTCTTTCACCTTCGAGCGCGCCGGCGTGTAGCGGAACTCGTGGTCGATGGCGTGCACGACTCCGGCACGCTCCGCCCCCGCGAGCATCTCGCGCGCCTCGCCGGCGTCGCGCGCCATGGGCTTCTCGCAGATCACGTGCTTGCCGGCGGCAAGCGCGGCCAGCGTGTGTTCGCGGTGCAGCGTCGGCGGCGAGGTGACCGACACGACATCCACGTCGTCGCGCTCGACGAGATCCTTCGCCATGTCGACCGCGACAGGGATGCCGGCCTGCTCGGCGGCCGCACGAGCACGATCGAGATGGGCGGAACAGATCGCCGTTACATCGAACCCCGCGGCGCGAAAGCCCGGGACCTGCACGCGCGCGCCGAAGCCGGTCCCGATGATCCCCACCCTCAGCCCCATTGCCGCACAGTATGAACATCGCAGAGCTCGACGATCTCCTCGAGGCGCACCGCGCGAAAGTGAATCCCGTTCATCGCGTGCGGAACGCCGAGGGACTGGTCACGATGGTCGACGCGTTCGGCTTCTGCTTCGCCTTCACGCGCCGCACGGGCGACGCGCCCATCCCGGCGGGCTTCGACCACCTGTCCACGAACAGCGAGGACCGGAAGTGGGGCTGGATGTGGGGGTGGAAGGACGAGCTGCCGGAGGAGAAGCGCCTCTATTACGGAAAGCTCCTGGTCCGGAAGCCCACGTTCGTCTCGATGAAGATGCTGCCGACGTTCTACGCGACGTTCGGGCGAGCGGGCGAGGCCGACGACCACCTGGACGACGTGCGCGCGGGCCGGCTCTCGGAGATCGCCCGCCGCGTCATCGACTACCTCGGGCAGCGCGGCGAGACGCAGACGAAACGCATGCGCGCGGACCTCGGCATCACGTCGCAGGAGGGCAAGCTCGATTACGCGAAAGCGGTCGAGGAGCTGCAGCGGCTCATGTACGTCGCCCGCGTGAAGGCCGTCGGTGAGGGCCGCGAGGACTACAACTACACCTACGACTTGTTCGTGCGCCGGTATCCCGAGACGGTGAAGAGCGCCGAGCGGATCTCGTCGAGCGACGCGATGAGCGCGCTGCTCCGGAGGCTGCTCGAGCTCGCAGGGGGCGTCACGCCGAAGCAGGTGAAGCGCCTCTTCGACTGGGACGATGAGCAGACCGAACGCACGACCGCGCGGCTGGAATCGAAGCGCGGCGTGGCGCGCGTCGACGGAACGCTCGTGCTGCCCGAACTAGTACGATAACCAGCGCTTTTCATGGACATCCAGCAGCTTCGTTCGTGGATCTTCGAGCTCTACGCGCCCCTCGAAGACGAGCGCCAGTACATCGTCTTCGACGCGGCGCGCGGCAATCTGCTCATCGACATCCCGCCGTTCAGCGAGCGCGCGCTGCGGCTCATCCAGGGGGCCGGCCGAGCCTCGCTGCTGCTCGCGACGAACGCCAGCCGCGCGGCCGACGCGCACCGGTATCGCGAGACGCTCGGTGTCCAGGTCGCGGTGCACGAGGATGACGCGGCGGCGGTCGTCGGCGGCGCCGATCTCGTTCTGAAGCCGGACGATCTCGTGCGGCCGGACACGCGCGTGTTCCGCGTGAAGGGCGATGGAGGCGGCGCCACTGTGGTCCTGGTGCGGAAGTCGGGTGGCGTCCTGTTCAGCGGCGATCTCGATCTCGCGAGCGCGGGCGCGAAGCAGCTCATTCCCCTCGCGTTCTCGTCCGTCCTGTCGTCGAAGCGCGCGCCGATCTGGAACGCGGGACGCGACACACTGATGCAGCTGCAGCGCGAGCTTCCGAAGCCGCGCAAGCAGTTCGGCATCCTGCTGCCGCCGCCGTGGGACCGCCTGTACAAGGGTCGCCTCGAAGACAAGATGTACCACCACGACGTCATCGTCCCCAAGGAGGACACCGCCGCGCGCGTGGCCGCGATGGGTCCCGCGACGCTGGTCGTCGCGAACGCGTCGCGCGAGACGGCCGAGCAGGCCAAGCGCCCGCTGGCTGCGGGAGAGAGGCGTGTCCAAGACGACGCGAAGGCGACCGGTGTCGCGAGCGCGCCGGCCGCCGCGCCGAAGGAGCAGCGCCAGCGGCCAAAGCCGTTCGCCGAGGACTGGCGTGCGACCTCGACCGAACGACCGGCGACGACCATTGCGAACGCGGCCACCGACATCGTTCCCGAGGCAGCCGGGTTCAAGCCGCGGTCCATCGGCGAGCGCTTCCGCAAGGTCCCGATCGAAGACCTGGTCGGCTCCCCATACGTCGATTACGTCTGGGGCGGGATCGACCTCTCACCAGACGGCGCCGAGGTCGCGTTCTCCTGGAACAAGAGCGGGACCTTCGAGATCTACAGCGCGCCGATCGAGCGCGAGCGTCTGTACCAGCTCACCGACGCGAAGGAACGGACGGTGTCGCCGCGCTGGTCGCCCGACGCGAAGCAGCTCGCCTGCCTTCGCGACCGCGGCGGGAACGAGCGGTTCGACATCTGGCTTGTCGACCGGGACGGCGAGACGGAGCGCAACCTCACGAGCGAACCCGACGTGATGCATCGGGACATCACCTGGTCACCTGATGGTTCGCGCATCGCGTACGTCGCGAACGCCGGCGGCAAGGCGTTCGCCGTCCATGTCGTCGACGTCGCGACCGGCAGCAAGCGCGCCGTCACCGAGGGCGAGTTCGACGACGCCCAGCCGCGCTGGTCCCCTGACGGCACGCGGCTCCTGTTCTCGTCCCGCCGCGAGAAGGTCCGCACGAACAGCGACCTCTTCGTGGTCCCGGCCGACGGCGGCACTCCGACGAAGCTGGAGACGCGCGACGCGGATGGGGAATCGTTCGAGGGCGACTGGTCGGATGACGGGACGCGCATCGCCTTCACCACGAACATGCGCCGGCGCTATGAGATCGCAGTCGCGACGCTCGAGGGCGATCAGGTCAGCCGCGTCGAGCCGCTGACCGGGAGCATCTTCGACGAGACCGCTCCGGCGTGGCGTCCCGGCGGCCGCGCCGTCCTGTATCTGCATAACGAGGAGGCTGAGGTCTCGGTCCGGCGCGTCTTCGCCGTGTCGCACGCGGACCACGCCGTCGCCGATCGGCCGGGCGTCCACAACTCCATCCGTGTCGGGCCGGACGGCGACCTCGTGGCGTACCTGTTCAGCGGCGGGCGCGAGCCGTGGGACGTGTACGTGACGCGCGAGCGCATGACCGAGCCGCGCCGCCTCACGCGCTCGCTCCCCGCGACCATCGACCCCGCCACGCTCGTCGAGCCGATACACGTGCGCTATCCCGGCGCGATGGGCAGCGAGATCCCCGCGCTCCTGTATATCCCGCATGCCGAGGCCATCCGCGGCGATGGGCCGCCGCCGGCGATCATCCACGTCCACGGCGGACCGACGAGCCAGCATTACCGCTGGTGGGATCGCGCGAGCCAGTGGTTCGCGAACAACGGGTACGTCGTGCTCGCTCCGAACATCCGCGGTTCGACCGGGTACGGACGCGAGTTCCAGGAGGGGAACCGCCAGGACTGGGGCGGCAAGGATCTCGAGGATGTGGTGAAGGGCATCGACTGGCTCGGGAAGCAGCGCATCGCCGATGCGAAGCGCGTCGGGATCTATGGCGGCAGCTACGGGGGGTACACGACGCTGATGGGGCTCGCGATGTACCCCGACCGCTTCGCCGCCGGCGTCTCGGTCGTCGGCGTGGTGTCCTGGAAGACGATGTACGACACGACGCGCGGGGACCTGCGCGAGTACCTCGTGCGCGAGTTCGGCGATCCCAAGCGCGACGCCGAGCGGTACCGCGACCGTTCTCCCATCACGCACGTCTCGAAGATCGAAGCGCCGCTGCTCGTCCTGCAAGGCGAGAACGATCCGCGCGTTCCGCTGTCCGAAGCGGAGCAGGTCGTCGCCGCGCTCCGGTCGGCCGGCAAGATGCACGAGTACTACGTGTACAAGGGCGAGGGACACGGCTTCCGCACGCGCGAGAACCAGATCGATTCGGTCCGTCGCGCGGGCGAGTGGTTCGACCGCTACCTGCTGCGTGCCTGATGCGGTCGTCGTCGGGGCCGGTCCGAACGGCCTCGCCGCGGCCATCCAGATCGCGCGCGCCGGGCACTCGGTCGCGGTGTACGAAGCGAACGACGACATCGGCGGAGGCGCGCGCTCCGCGGAGCTGACCCTTCCCGGCTTCGTGCACGACGTGTGCTCCGCGATCCAGCCGCTCGCCGTCATGTCGCCCTTCTTCAACGGCTTGCCGCTCGCGAAGCACGGCCTGCAGTGGATCCAGCCCGATGCGCCCCTCGCGCACCCGCTCGATGACGGGACCGCCGTGATGCTCGAGCGCTCGGTCGACGCGACCGCGGCGCGGCTCGGCGCGGACGGGGACGCGTACCGCGGCCTGCTCACGCCGTTCGTCTCGCGGTGGGACCAGCTCGCGAGCGAGGTGCTGCGCCCGGTGACGCATCTGCCGCGCCATCCGCTGCTGCTGGCGCGCTTCGGGCTCCATGCGATGCGCTCCGCGCGCGGTCTCGCGTCGTCGTTCCACGGCGATGCCGCGCGTGCGCTCGTGGCCGGCTGCGCGGCGCACTCGTTCCTGCCGCTCGAGCATCCGTTCACGTCCGCGTTCGCGCTCATGTTCCTCATCACCGGGAACGCGGTGGGCTGGCCGCTCCCGCGCGGGGGATCGCGCCGCATCGCCGAAGCGCTGGGTTCTTACCTGCACGAGCTCGGCGGCACGATCACCACCGCTCACGTGGTCCAGCAGCTGTCCGACGTCCCGACGGCGCGCGCGTATGTCTTCGATACGTCGCCGTGGCACCTCGAGAGCATCGCCGCGGACCGGCTGCCGGCCGGCTACCGGCGCGCCCTTCGTCGCTACCGCCGCGGACCGGGCGTGTTCAAGATCGACTACGCGCTCGACGGACCCGTCCCCTGGCGTGCCGCGGACTGCCTGCGCGCCGGCACGGTGCACCTGGGCGGGACGTTCGAGGACATCGCGGCATCGGAATCCGCCGTCTGGCGCGGCCAGCACCCTGAGCGGCCGTTCGTGCTGGTGGCGCAGCAGAGCGTCTTCGATCCCTCACGCGCGCCGGCGGGGAAGCACACCCTGTGGGCGTACTGCCACGTGCCGAACGGCTCGACGGAGGACATGACCGAGCGCATCGAGGCGCAGCTGGAACGCTTCGCGCCCGGCTTCCGCGAGCGCGTCCTCGCGCGGAGCGTGATGAACACGCGCGACATCGAGCACCGCAACGCGAACAACGCCGGCGGCGACATCTCGTGCGGATCGCACTCGGGGCTGCAGCTGTTCATGCGACCGAGGATCGCGATCGATCCGTACGCGACCCCGGCGCGCGACATCTACCTCTGCTCGTCCGCGACGCCGCCTGGCGGCGGCGTGCATGGCATGTGCGGCTACAACGCGGCGCGGAGCGTGATCGCCCGCAGCCTCAGCTAGACCCGGACGGTGAGGTTCTCCGCCGCGACGCGCAGCGCCGTGGCACTGAGACGCTCGGCGATCGCCTTCGACTCCGCGCACTGCGCCTGTGCCTGCTCCTCACGACCGGGGACGTCGATGAGCGCGCGCGCGAGATCGGCGAGCGCGACGGCGCGCTCGTAATCGAGCTTCAGCGTCGCGAACGCCTGCACCGCGTCGAACAGCAGCTTCGAAGCCTTGGTGTGCTCGCCCGCGTGATACGCGCGGATCGCCTCCGCGTGCGCGAGGATCGCGCGGCCGCGCGCGTGACCCGTGCGCTCGACGACCGCGGCGACGCGGTCCTCGAACGCCTCGTCCGCGATGTGCCAGCGCGCCGCCGCGAGGACCATGAGCGGCCCGAGCAGCGTGAGGTCGACGATCGACTTTGGCTGGCCCGCGCTACGAACCGCGTGATACGCGCTCTCGCTCTCGCGCAGTCCGTAGTAGGCGGCGAGGAATTCCGCCAGCGCGATCTCGGACGGTGTGGCCTCCTGCTCGATGAGCAGGTCGCGGTAGACCTTCTCTTCGGGTGAGCCCATCGCGGCCGCCGCGGCGATCGCGACGCCCAGTGTCGACGGCCACTTCGTCAGCATCGTGAACCGCTCGCGGCGCGCGGCGGCGGCGATCGTGCCCGGAAAGTCACCGGCAAGCAAATGCGCCAGGGTCTCCGTGCGCAGGGCGTGCGCGCCGAGCCGCGGCTTCTCCGTTTCGATGGCGACCTCGCGCGCGCTTGCGGCATGGTCCATCGCCTCGTGCATGTCGCCAAGCGACAGTGCGCAGATCGCCACCATCGAGTGCGCGTCGATGAGCTCGTCGCTGTCCTGCAGCGACTGCGCGATCGGCAGACGACGCTGGTTCGCCTGGTACGCCTCGCGGAAATTGCCGAGCTCGCGGTACGCGTACCCGACGGCGTCGAGGCAGAGCGAGCGCTCGCGCAGCAGGCCGAGCTCCTCCGCGATCGCAAGCGCCTCCTTCGCGGTCGCCAGCGACGCTTCCCAGTCCGCATCGGTCGCCTTGGGACCCCGCCGCGGCATGAACGACTTCGCGGCCAGGAGCAGGACGCGCTCGCGCGAGTTTGAGTTCCCGACGATCGCGAGACCGCGCTCGATGAGTCCTTCGAGATCCGGATGCTTCGCGTCCCAGCGGGTGCAAAGCTCGGCCATGTGCGCGAGGAGGATCGCGACCTCGCGGCTCTTCGGATCGCGCGTTTCCAGCAGCCCGAGCGCGCGCTCGTACGCGGAGAGCGCGGCATCGTTCTCACCGCGGTAACGCCGCACGCGCGCGATCAGGTAGAGCGCCTCGACCGCCGCGTCGATCCGCCCGATCTTCTCGTACAGCTCCAGCGCTTGCTCAGCAAAGCGCAGCGCCTCGATGTACGCGTGTATCGACGTCGCGCGCTGGGCCGACTTCCACGAGTACTCCGCGGCCTTGTCCGGCACGTCGCCGATGAGGTAGTGGTGCGCGAGCGCGGGGTAGAACTCCTTCAGCTCTTCGCCGAGGACCTTCTCGTATGCCGCGGCGACGCGGCGGTGCAGCTCGACGCGCCGCCGCACCAGCAGCGTGTTGTACGCGACCTCTTGCACGACGGCGTGCTTGAACCGGTAGCGGCCTTCACGTCGCTCGCCCGGTGCAGCCTCCAACACGAGGTCGGCGGCGATGAGCTGATCGACCGCGTCGGCAATGCGATCGCCCCCCGCCTCGCGCAGGACACGATCGCCAAAGCGCTGCCCGATCACCGCGGCGAGCTGGATGCACTCGCGTGCCGTCGGCGGCAGCCGGTCGATGCGCGACGCCACGACGGCGTGCAGCGTCGCGGGGACCTCCAGCGCAGCCGGACGCTCGCGCAGGTGCCATTCGCCGCTCGCGTCCTTCTCCGCGGCGCCGGATTCCACGAGCGAGCGCAGCGATTCCTCGATGAAGAACGGGTTGCCGCCGGCGCGGGCGACGATCCGATCGCGCAGCTCGTCCGGGATCCAGTCGAGCGTCGCTTCGACGATGCGCGCCGCCTCCTCGTCGGAGAGCGGCTCGAGCACGAGCTGGCTGAAGTTCGTGCGGGACGGCTTCGGAACGGGCGAGCCCGGTCCGAGGCGCTGCGCCAGCAGGAAGAGGATCGGCACGCGCGACGCGCGCGAGGTGAGGAACCAGAGCAGATCGAGGGACGCGGCGTCCGCGAAATGCAGGTCCTCGAGGACGTAGAGCAGGGGGTGCTGGCGCGCGAGCGCGGCGATCACGTCGTACACGACGATGTACATGCCGCGCTTCCACTCTTCCGAGTCGCTGGCCGGCTCGCTCACGCCGGGGAGGTGGAGGAACTGCGCGAGCGTCGGCGCGACCGTCGAGGGGTTGGCGAACCCGAGCGCCTCGAGCTTTCCGCTAACTTTCGTGAGGCCTTCGGGATCGGAGGGCTGCAGGTCGAGCTCGACGAGGATCGGCTCGATGAAACCCGCGTAGCTGCGCTGGTTCACGCGCGAGAACGTCCAGCGCATAACGCGTGGCGCATCGGCGGCCTGCGCGCCTTCTTCGGCCGCCGTGGCGAGACCGATGAATTCGGAAACGAGACGGCTCTTGCCGATGCCCGGCTCGCCGGCGATGAGGACGAGCTCCGTCCGGCCGAGCCGCGCCGACTGGTACGCGAGGTCGAGGCGGGAGAGCTCCATCCAGCGACCGACGAGCGGGGCGGCGATGTCGATGCTCGGCCGCACGTCGGTGCGCTCGCCGATGAGCGCGTACGCGAGCACCGGCTTGTCCTTCCCTTTGAGCTCGATCGGGCCGACCTCGCGGAAGCTGAACTCGCGGTTGGTCAGACGGAAGGTCGTCTGCGTGACGTAGATCTCGCTGGGTCCGGCTGCCGACTGCAGGCGCGACGCGATGTTCACCGTGTCGCCCATGACGCCGTACTCGGCCACGCTGCGGACCGCGCCGGCGACGACCATGCCGGTGTGGATACCGATGCGCAGGCCGAACTCGACGCCGCGCTCCTTTTTCACGCGAGCCGCGTGGTCCGCGAACACCCGCTGCATCGCGAGCGCGGTCCTGAGCGCGCGCTGCGGGTCGTCCTCGTGCGCGACGGGGGCGCCGAAGACCACGAAGATCGCGTCGCCGATGAACTTCTCGATGGTGCCGTCGTGCCGCACGGCCTCCTCGGCCAGGTCTTCGAAGATGCCGGACACCAGCACCTGCAGCTCTTCGGGATCCATCTGGTCGGCGAGCTCGGTGAATCCGGCAAAGTCCGCGAAGAGCACCGTGACGAGACGGCGCTCCTGCGGCTGTTGCTCTAGCACTTGTGATTCCAAAGGTGGTACTCGTTCTTCAATGGCGGGCCTTCCTCTGGCGCCTGGATGACGCGCTCGATGTAGCTGAGCTCGAATGTGTCGAGCGGCACCTGCCCCGGTCGCAGGTGAAGGTTGCGCACGCGGCAGAAATACCGCGCGTACTCGAGACGATAATCCCCGTACCCCGCGTTGGCGATGCGCTCGTGCACCTTGACCCAGCGGGTGTAGAGCGGGTCACTGTATCGCTCGGTCGTGTTGTCGACAGGCCCGCCGGTGTAAAGGTCGAACGTCGCTCCATCGATGAGACGCGCCGGTCCCAGCATCCACCCATCGGCGCGCGCCGGGTCGGGCGAGAACATGTCCCAGCGCTGGTCGAGGGACAGGAAGCGCACCAGGCCCGCGGGATCGCCGGTCGGTCGCAGCATGTCGAGCTGCCGCGGCACGGCGGTCGAGAACACGAACAGCGCGAAGACCACGAGAGCGAGCGCGCTGAATCGCCGCCAGAGCTCGTTCGGCCGTCCGGTCGCGGATGCGGGCGCCGGCAGACGGCTGGCGGCGAACGCGACGAAACCATCCCATGAGCGACGCCCGCTTCGCGGGAGACGCGTGTTGAGCTCGCGCTGCGAGCGGCGGCCGAACGCGCGGATCCATGCCGGCGGCAGGAATAAGACGAGCGTCGACAGCATGATCACGGGAAAGTTGCCGACGTTCATCATCGTCAGGATCCCGAGGTGCAGCCCGCCCGCGGCGACGACCGCGATGATCCGGGTCACGCGCGATGGGATCATCGCGAGCGGCAGGAATCCGAGCTCGGTGACGATCGTGGCCCAGCTGATGAGCTTGACGAGCAGGGGTTGCAGCGCGATCGGCCGCGCCCACCAGCGTCCGAAGGTGTGCTCGAGCTGAAGCGCGTAGTACGCGGCGGTGCCGTCGACCCACAGCGAGCCGCCAAGCTTCTCGATGCCGGTCGCGAGATAGATCCACGCGACCTGCAGCTCGAGGATGCGGACGGGCAACGCCCACCCGCGGCCGGTCGGCGGCTGCGAGCGCCGCAGCGCGTCGATCGAATAGAGGTCGCCCGCGTTCGTGAACATCAGCCACAGCGGCATGAAGCGGAAGACGAGATCGCTCCCATCGAGGATGAGCGGGTTGCGCCACTGGAAGCTCACGATCAGCACGAACGCGAGGAAGCTCGCGAGCCGCGATCGCCATCCGACGGTGAGCGCGAGCGCCACAACGCACGAGAACGCCCAGATCACGGCGACCTGCCACCACTCGCCCACGAGATTCAGCAGCGACAGCCGGTCGGGATAGAACGCGATCAGCTGACGTCTGGGGAAGATGCCTTCGTCCGTGAAGAAGGCGGTGAGGTTCGGATAGAGCTGCCAGAACCAGTTGAA
>JBDUCG010000159.1:0-4910 GCA_040003565.1 Chloroflexota bacterium
TCGTGCGACGCATGGGCCTCGTCGGCCAGGTGTTCGCGGAGCCGGACCTCGCCGCGCTCGGCGGGCGCGCCGCCATCGGCCACACGCGCTACTCGACCACCGGCTCGTCACGCATCGAGAACGCGCAGCCGATGGTCGTCCGCGACGGGGAGCTCGGTGAGCTCGCGATCGGTCACAACGGCAACTGCATCAACGCCCATGACGTACGCGACGAGCTCCTCGCACGCGGGAACAGGTTCGAGTCCTCCAGCGACACCGAGGTCGTGGCACAGCAGATCGCGTCCGCACACGGATCGTCGTGGGATGAGCGCATCGTCGCGGCACTGCCGTCGCTCGCGGGCGCGTGGTCGCTGACGCTGCTCACGCCGACCGCGCTCTACGCGATCCGCGACCCGCTCGGTGTGCGCCCGCTGTGTCTCGGCAGGAAGGGTGACGCGTGGATCGTCGCGAGCGAGAGCTCGGCGCTCGAGACCATCGGCGCCGAGACCGTGCGCGACGTCCGGCCCGGCGAGGTCCTGCGCATCGACGACCGCGGACCGGTGACCATCGCGGACCTCGCCGCTGGCCGGACGGGGCTCTGCGTCTTCGAGCACGTGTATCTCGCGTCGGCGTCGAGCGACATCGGCGGTCGCTCCGTGTACGCCACGCGCGAGCGGATGGGCGAGATCCTCGCGGAAGAGCATCCGGCCGACGCCGACGTCGTCATACCGGTCCCCGACAGCGCGATCCCTGCGGCCGTCGGCTATGCGCGGCAGAGCGGCATCCCGTTCCGTGAGGGGCTCATCAAGAACCGCTACATCGGCCGCACCTTCATCCAGCCCACGCAGGAGCTGCGCCGGCACAGCGTTGCGCTCAAGTACAACGCGCTGCGCGACGTTCTCGATGGCAAGCGCGTCGTCGTCGTCGACGACTCGATCGTGCGCGGCTCGACGAGCGGGCCGATCGTGCAGCTGCTGAAGCGGCACGGCGCGAAAGAGGTCCACCTGCGGGTCTGCTCGCCGCCGATCAGGCATCAGTGCTTCTTCGGCGTGGACATGGCGCGGCGCGACGAGCTCATCGCGTCGAAGATGGATGTCGCGCAGATCCGCGAGCACATCGGCGCGGACTCGCTCGGCTATCTCTCGCTCGAGGGCATGGTCAAGGCGACCGGCGCGACGCGCGGCCAGCTCTGCACCGCGTGCTTCACCGGCGACTACCTCGTGCCGGTGCAGCTCGAGCTGACCAAGGACGTGCTCGAGGCCGTCCGCTCATGAAGTACCAGGACGCCGGCGTCAGCATCAGCCGGGCCGAGGACGCCCTCGCGCGGATCAAGGACAAGGTCAAGGCCACGAAGCGGCCCGAGGTGATCGGCGACATCGGCGCGTTCGGCGGTCTGTTCAAGCTCGCGGGCGGCAACACCGTGCTCGTCGCGACGACCGACGGCGTTGGCACGAAGCTCGAGCTCGCGCGGCTTCTCGATCGCCACGAGGGTGTCGGCACCGATCTCGTGCACCACTGCATCAACGACGCGCTCGCGATGGGCGCCGAGCCGCTGTTCTTCCTCGACTACTTCTCGACCTCGGCGCTCGACCCGGCGGTGTTCGCGCGGGTGGTCGGCGCGATGGCCGACGCCTGCCGCACGCACGGGTGCGCGCTGCTGGGTGGCGAGACGGCCGAGCTGCCCGGGATGTACGCACCCGGCGCGTATGACCTCGCGGGCTTCCTCGTCGGTGGCGTCGAGCGGGACAAGATCTTCGATCCCGCGTCGGTCCGCAGCGGCGATGTGCTCATCGGCCTCCCGTCGAACGGCCTGCATACGAATGGCTATTCGCTGGCGCGGGCGATCGTCGCGAAGCGCGCGACGCTCGAAGAGCGCGACGAACGAGCCGTCCTCGAGGCGACGCGACCGGAGCTCCGAGGCACGCTCGCGGACGCGCTGCTCGCGACGCACCGCTGCTACCTCGACGAGATCCGCACACTGCGCTCGGCCGTGACGATCCGCTCGATCGCGCACCTGACCGGTGGTGGCTGGGAGGGCAACCTCCCGCGCGCGCTCCCGCCGTCGCTCGGCGCGGCCGTCGACCGCGGGTCGTGGACCGTGCCGCCGCTCTTCACGCTCTTGGCGGATTGGGGCGGGGTCGCCGAGGCAGAGGCGTTCGACACCTGGAACATGGGCATCGGCCTCGTCGTCGTGATCGACCCGGCCGGCGAGCGCGCCGCGTTGCGCGCGCTCCCCGATGCGATCCGCATCGGCACCGTTGAAGCTGTTGAAACCGCACGCGCCGGCGCGCCGCGCGTCCGCTGGGCGTGACCCTCCGGGTCGGCGTCTGCGTGAGCGGCCGCGGCACGAACCTCCAGGCGATCCTCGATGCCTGCCGCGACGGCAGGCTCGATGCGCAGGTCGTGTACGTCGGCTCGAGTCGCAAGAGCGCGCCCGCGCTCGATCGCGCAAAAGCGGCCGGCGTTCCGGCGGAGGCATTCCCGCCCGCGGCGAATGGTGGCCGCGACGCGGCCCAGCAGCTCATGGCCCGCCGCCTGGTCTCCGCCGACGTCGAGCTCGTTGTGCTCGCGGGCTACGACCGCATCCTTGCCGATCCGTTCTGGGACACCCTCGGCGACGTGCCGGTCATCAACGTCCATCCGTCGCTGCTCCCCGCGTTCGCCGGTCTCAATCGTTTGAAGGTGCACGAGGCCGTGCTCGCGGCCGGCGTCACGGAGACCGGCTGCACCGTGCATCGCGCCCACCGCGGGATGCTCGACGAGGGCGAGACCCTCGTGCAGCGCAGCGTGCCGGTCCTACCCGGCGACGACCCGGAGACGCTCGAGGCGCGTGTGCTCAGTGCCGAACACGTCGCGCTCGTCGAAGCGGTGGCATCCTTCGCGCGCGACTGAACTAAGCCCCAGGCTTATTTTGGTCTTGACCACTCTGCTAAATTAATAACGTGGTTAGTGCGCGTTCAGGCCATTATGTAAAACAGCCAACGGGCTACAAGGCCTTCATTCCGGCTGCGTTGCCGCCAAAACCGCCCATACGACTGGACGAAACGGGTGTCAGCGCGCTTTCCTCCGCCGACCTGGCAGTCGGGCGCCTAGACGGCGTCGCACAGACGCTTCCAAACCCCGATCTCTTCGTCGCGATGTACGTCCGCCGCGAGGCGGTCTTGAGCTCGCAGATCGAGGGCACCCAGAGCACCCTCGAAGACGTGTTGGCGTTCGAGTTGGACCCGAAGACGCGTGACGTACCCAAGGATGTCGAAGAGATCGTGAACTACGTGAAGGCTATGAACTACGGGATCGATCGCTTGGCGCAGCTTCCTTTGTCGTTGCGCTTGATCCGCGAGATCCACGCTGAACTGATGCAAGGAGTCCGCGGGCAGCACAAGACACCAGGGGAATTCCGCCGCTCGCAGAATTGGCTCGGCCCAAGTCCGACCACGCCGATCGAGCGCGCGACCTTCGTGCCACCTCCGGTCCACGAGATGAATGTCGCATTGGATGACTTCGAGAAGTTCCTGCACGCCGAACAGTCGATGCCGGTGCTATTGCACTGCGGTACCGCGCACGCGCAGTTCGAAACGATCCACCCGTTCCTAGACGGGAATGGCCGTGTGGGTCGCCTCTTGATCTCCTTTCTGTTGGTACATCGGGGAGTCATGCACCGGCCACTCCTCTATCTCAGCCACTACCTCAAAGCGAACCACCTCGAGTACTACGCGCGTCTCATGGCAGTAAGGGAGGACGGCGATTGGGAGGGCTGGCTCACCTTCTTCTTGCACGGGGTCGCGGAGACCGCTGCCGATGCCACGACCACGGCGAAGCGGATCTTGGCAATGCGCGACGATCACCGCGCACGGATCCAGGAAGCCATGAGTCCGAACGGATTGCGGCTTCTCGATCTTCTCTTCCGCCGGCCGCTCGTAAACGTCGGTCTCATCGAAGAGCGCCTGAAGCTTGCGTTCGTGACCGCCGCAAAGCTTCTCGATGGGCTCGTCGAATTGGGAGTGGTCGAAGAGATCACCGGCGGGCGCCGGAATCGCGTGTACCGCTACTCCCCGTACCTCGCGCTCTTCGCCGATCCGGCGCCCCGGCCTGTCGCGCCGGACCCGCAAGACGCGGAAGGTGACGGAGGTGCTGGACAACAGAGGCTACCGATCGAGTAGCGGCTCAGCCGTCGTCGTGACCTCGCGCGTGCGTGTCGAGGTGATCACCGACGGCCGTGATGCGTCGAGTCGCCGCGATACGAGCAGACCGAGCAGGGCGCCCACTGCCGCGATGACGAACGCCGCTGCGATCCCTGTCGTGACCGGCAGTCCGCGCGACACCGCGATCGCGATAGCGGCGCCACCAGCTCCGGTGCCCAGCGCCGTCCCGAGGTTGTCGAGCACCTGCATCGCCGCGCCGGTCGCGCCGGTCCGGTTCCCGGGTGCGAGGCGCAGGACCAGCACCGAGATCGCGGAATAGCCGAAGCCCATTCCCGCGCCGCTCACCGCCCAGGAGACGTATGCCACCTCCACCGGCAGCGGAAGGAGCAGGACCGCGAGTACGCCGAGCGCACCAGTGACGACGAGCGTGAATGAGGTCGTGATGATCGCGCGGCTCGTGAGGCGCGGCGCGAGCCGCGCGTGGATCCACGAGCCGCTCGTCCAGGTGAGGCCGCCGGTCGTGAGGACGATCCCCGCGAGCGCGGGCGCGAGGCCGCGGGCCTCGCGGAGCATCAGTGGCAGGAACGCCTCGGTGCCGAAGAACGCGAAGGTGAGCAGCCCGCGCACGAGCACGGCGGCGCCAAGGCCGGTCCGTCCCGTCAGCGTTCCTGGCGGCGCGACACGTCGCAAGGCGGGCACGGCGACGAGGATCCCTGCGGCAAGCAGCGCGATCGCGGGAACGAGGCTCGAGCTGGTGAGTCCCGCGAGGAGCAGGCCGGCGCCGAAGGC
>JBDUCG010000160.1:0-4904 GCA_040003565.1 Chloroflexota bacterium
AAGGCCGGCGTCACGGTCAAGCCGGCGAGCCAGGAGGTCGACGTCCGCTCCGTGCTGAACAAGGTCACGCTCGGCGAAGCCGATGCGGGCATCGTGTACGTCACCGACGTGAAGTCGGCTGGCGCGAAGGTGACCGGGGTCGATATTCCCGAGCAGCACCAGGTCATCGCGAAGTACCCGATCGCCGTCGTCAAGGAAACGAAGAATCCGCGCCTCGCGAAGGCCTATGTCGATTACCTCGTGTCGGACGACGGCCAGAAGCTCCTCGCGGAGTTCGGCTTCTCGAAACCATGAGAGCCGCCCGCCCACCGCTACCGATCGCCGTGCTGGCGGCGATCGGCATCGCTTTCTTCGCGCTCCCGCTCGCCGGGCTGCTGTATCGCGTGTCGTGGCAGAGCGCACTGAGCGATCTCTTCACACCGGAGGCGCTGAGCGCCCTCCGGCTGTCGCTCTTCGTGTCCATCGCCGCGACCGTCATCGGTCTGCTGCTCGGCGTCCCCCTGGCCTGGATCTACGCCCGCGTCGTGTTCCCCGGGCGCAACATCGTCCGCGCGCTCACGACGCTGCCGATGGTGCTTCCGCCGGTGGTCGGCGGAGTGGCGCTGCTCGTCGCGTTCGGCCGCCGCGGGCTCGTGGGCGAATGGCTCGACGCCGGATTCGGACTGCGGATCCCGTTCACGACCGCGGCCACGGTGATGGCGGCGACGTTCGTGTCGATGCCGTTCCTCGTGCTCACGGTCGAGGCCGGCATCCGCTCGATCGATCACCGCTACGAGGAGGCGGCGCGGACGCTCGGCGCAAGTCAGTGGCGCATCTTCCGTCAGGTCACGCTGCCGCTCATCGCGCCGTCGCTTTTCGCGGGCGCGGTGCTGTGCTGGGCCCGAGCACTCGGCGAGTTCGGCGCGACGATCACGTTCGCCGGGAACCTGCCCGGCGTGACGCAGACGCTCCCGCTCGCGGTGTACATCGCCATGGAGACGCGGCCGGAGGTCGCGATCGTTCTGAGCCTCGTGCTCCTGCTCGTTTCGCTTGCGGTCCTCGTCGCGCTGCGTGACCGTTACCTGAGGCTCGACTGATGCTTCGCGCCGACGTCCAGCTGCGGCTTGGCACTCTTGACCTCGCGGTCGCATTCGAGGCGGGGCCCGGCGAAGTGGTCGCGGTCCTCGGGCCCAACGGCGCTGGGAAGACCACGCTTCTCCGCGCGATCGCGGGTCTCGTCCCGATCGCGAGCGGATCTGTCGTCCTCGACGACGTCGTGCTCGAGGACACGGCGACGCGGACGTACGTTCCCACCGAGCGACGGCCGATCGGCGTCGTTTTCCAGAGCTACCTCCTGTTTCCCCACCTCAGCGTCGTCGACAACATCGCGTTCGGCCTCCGCGCGCGCGGTCGTGGCGCCACGGCGCGCGCGGTCGCGATGAGCTGGCTGGAGCGCATGGATCTCGCGCGGTACGCGGACGCGAAGCCCGGCGCGCTGTCGGGCGGTCAGGCGCAGCGCGTCGCGCTCGCGCGCGCGCTAGCGACCGATCCGCGCCTGCTGCTGATGGATGAGCCGCTGGCCGCGCTCGACGCGTCGAGCCGCGTCAGCGTGCGCCGCGATCTGAAACGCGCTCTCGAACAGTTTGCCGGCGTGCGACTCCTCGTGACCCACGATCCACTCGAGGCGATCGCGCTCGCCGACCGGCTGCTGATCCTCGAGAACGGCCGCGTGCTCCAGACCGGCACGGCCGCCGAGGTCACGCAGCGGCCGCGGTCGCGCTACGTCGCCGACCTCGTCGGCGTGAACCTCCTGCGCGGCCGGGCGACCGGCGGTCGTATCGCGATCGACGGCGGCGGCACGCTCACGGCGATGGACGGGGCCGACGGCGACGTGTTCGCGGTCGTGTACCCGCGAGACGTCGCGCTCCACCGGTCCCAGCCCGAAGGCACACCGCGAAACGTGTGGTCCGGCAGGATCACGTCTCTCGATCGGCAAGGTGACCGCGTCCGGGTCACGGTCGGCGGCGCGCCGCCCATGGTCGCCGAAGTGACGCCGGCCGCGGTGCAGGAGCTTCATCTCGCCGAAGGGGGCGAGGTCTGGCTCAGCCTCAAGGCGGCGGAGGTCGCCGTCTACCCGGCCTAACGCGCTCCCTAGACTCCTCACGATGCCAACCAGTGCGAGCGCCGCGCGCGCGGCGGTCTCAACGCTCAGCGTCGATGACGCGCTCGCGCGCATCCTCGCGCGCATCGAGCCGCTGGCGCCGACGCAGGTGGGCCTTCTCGATGCCCTCGGCGCAGTTCTCACGGAGGACGCGAGCGCGGATCGTGACATTCCGCCGTTCCGGAACTCCGCAATGGACGGTTACGCGGTGCGTGGAGCCGACGTCGCGCAGGACGGCGCGACGCTGCGGGTCGTCGGCGCGGTGGCCGCAGGGGCGATGCCTGAGCGCACGGTGGGCGCCGGTGAGGCGATGCGCATCATGACCGGCGCGCCGATACCCGAAGGCGCCGACACGGTGGTCCGCGTCGAGGACACCGACAACGGTGCCGAGGTCGTGACCATCACGACAGCCACGCCACGTGGGATGGCGGTCCGTCAGGCTGGCGAAGACCTGAAGCGCGGTGAGGTGGTACTCGCTCGCGGCACATTGCTAAGGCAGGCCGAGATCGGTGTCCTGGCCTCGATCGGTCAGGCGAAGGTGAACGTCGTCCGCCGGCCGAACGTTGCGGTGCTTTCGACCGGGGACGAGCTGGTAGACATCGACGAGGAGCCGGGTCCGGGGAAGATCCGCGACGCGAACCGCTATTCACTCGCGGCCGCGGTACGGGCGACCGGTTGCGCCGCGTTCGAGCTCGGGATCGCGCGCGACTCGGCCGACGACCTGCGCCACGCGCTGGGTAACGCCGCGTTCGGCGATCTCGTGGTGACCAGCGGCGGGGTTTCCGTCGGCGACCACGACTACGTGAAGCCGGTGGTGGACGCGATGGGTCAGATGGACTTCTGGTCGATCGCTCTCCGCCCGGGACGCCCGCTCGCGTTCGGCGAGCTGCGCACCAAACGCGGCGCCGTCCCGATCTTCGGCCTGCCGGGCAATCCAGTCTCGGCGCTCCTCACCTTCGAGCTGTTCGTGCGGCCCGCGCTCCTCAAGATGGCGGGGCGCACCAAGCTTCAGCGTCCGCGCGCCCAGGCACGCATGCTCGACCGCGTCGACAAGCCGGTCGGCCTGCGCACGTTCGCGCGTGGCATCTACGACGAAGCGGCTGGCACCGTTCGGACGACGGGTCCACAAGGCTCGAACATCCTGCGCTCGATGGCGCTCGCGAACGCGCTTATCGATCTGCCCGAGTCCCTCGCATCGGCCGGTCCGGGCGACACCGTGAATGTCGTGCTGACCGATCGACCGGAGGATCATTAACGGTGCCGACCCGCAAGAGGACGCGCGGCAGCCCGAAGAGCAAGACGCTCACGCACCTCGACGAGCGCGGCGCGGCGCGGATGGTCGACGTCGGCGCCAAGGCCGTGACCGATCGGCGCGCGACGGCACGAGGGATGCTCCTGGTCTCGAGCGAAACTCTCGCGCTCGTCCGCGACGGGCGCACGCCGAAGGGCGACGTGCTCGCGAGCGCGCGGCTCGCGGGGATCATGGCGGCGAAAAAGACATCGGAGCTCATCCCACTCGCGCATCCGCTGCCCATCAGCCACGCCAGCGTGGAGCTCACGCTCGAAGCCGAAGGCATCGCGATCGAGGCGACCGTCGCGACGACCGCGCAGACGGGCGTCGAGATGGAGGCGCTCACGGCGGTCGCCGTCGCAGGACTCACCCTGTACGACATGCTGAAAGCGGTCGAACGCGGTGCGCGGCTCACCGATGTCCGCCTCGTGGCAAAGAGCGGCGGACGGAGCGGGGAGTACCGCGCGCCATGACCGCGGTGCGCGCCGCGATCATCACGGTGAGCACCAGAGGCGCCGCGGGCGAGCGAGCCGACGAGAGCGGGCCGGCTATGCGTGAGGCGCTCGCCGCGGCCGGCCACGAGATCGTCCACACCGATCTCGTGCCCGACGACGTCGGTGGCGTGGCGACCGCGATCCTCAGCGCGGTGCGCGCGGGCGCGAACGTCGTGCTCACGACCGGCGGCACCGGACTCTCGCCGAACGATGTGACGCCAGAGGCCACGCGGCGCGTCATCGATCGCGAGGTGCCCGGCATCGCCGAGGCCCTGCGCGCGCGGTCGCTCGACAAGACCCCCCACGGCATGCTTTCGCGTGGCGTCGCCGGCGCCGTCGGCGCGACGCTGGTCGTGAACCTGCCCGGCTCGCCGCGCGCGGTCCGCGAATCCCTCGAGGTGCTCCTGCCGGTGCTCCCACACGCCGTCGAGCTCCTCGCGGGAGAGAGCGGCGAGACCGGTCACGCGCGCGGCCGCGCCTAGGTGAAGCTCGCGGTCCATCCGGAGGTCGCTAAGGCGCTCGCGGCGCGCCAGGCCGTCGTCGCTCTCGAATCCACCGTCATCGCGCACGGGCTCCCGCGGCCGCAGAACCTTGCCGCCGCGCGCGACCTCGAAGAGGAGGTGCGCGGCCTCGGCTCGACGCCGGCGACGATCGCGATCGCGGATGGCCAGGCCGTCGTCGGCGCGGACGATGCGCTGCTCACGCGTCTCGCGCAGGACACGGCGGTCGCGAAGGTCTCCCTCCGCGATCTCGCGCCGGTGCTGGCGCGCCGCGGCCTGGGCGCCACGACCGTCGCGGCGACGGTGGAAATAGCCGCACGCGCCGGCATCGCGGTCATGGCCACGGGCGGCATCGGCGGCGTGCATCGCGGCGCCGAGCGCTCCTTCGACGAGTCGGCCGACCTGGAAGCCATCGCGCGCCATCCGGTGTGCGTGGTCTGCGCGGGCGCGAAGCTCGTGCTCGATCTCGCGCTGACCCT
>JBDUCG010000161.1:0-4903 GCA_040003565.1 Chloroflexota bacterium
TGCCGCAGGAGCCGATCCTCTTCGCCGACACGATCCGCGAGAACATCCGCTACGGCCGGCTCGAGGCGACCGACGCGGAGATCGACGAGGCCGCGCGGTCCGCGAACGCGACGGAGTTCATCGCCCGCCTTCCGAGCGGTCTCGCCACGATCGTGGGCGAGCGCGGCGTGCGCCTCTCGGTCGGTCAGCGTCAGCGCGTCGCGATCGCGCGCGCGCTACTTCGCGACGCGCCGATCCTGCTACTCGACGAAGCGACCTCGTCGCTCGACAACGAGAGCGAGTACCTGGTGCAGCAGGCGCTCGACCGGCTCATGCGGGGACGCACCACCATCGTGATCGCGCATCGTCTCTCCACCGTGGAGCGCGCCGACCGGATCCTCGTCCTCGACCATGGCCGCATCGTGGAGGAGGGCACGCACGACCAGCTCCTCGCGCTGGGCGGTCTCTATCACCGCCTGTGGACGCGCCGGTTCGTCGACGACGACTCGGCCGCAAAGGCCGATGCCGGCGAGCCGGCCGCGATCGTGGCGGGCCTACCCGCCTCGGGCGAGATCCGGCGCCTGCGAGTCGTCCGCTAGGTCATTTCACCGTCACCGTGCCGCGCATCGAGTTGTGGATGCTGCAGAAGAACTCGTAGGTCCCGGCGTCGCTGAACGTGAAGGCGAAGGTCTTGCCCGCCTCTACGCGCTGATCGAACTTCCCGCTGGGCGTGCCCGGAACACCACTCGTGACCGTGTGGGTGGCGCCGTCGTCATTGGTCCAGGTGATGGTCGCGCCCTTCGTGACGCTCGGCTGATTCGGATTGAAGGCGAAGCCCTTGATCGAGATCTGCGTTCCCGCGGCCGCGGGAGCCGGGCTGGACGCGGGCTGCGACGCGCAGCCGACAGCAAGGACGCTGAGCAGCATCGCCGGACCGATCAGTCGGATCGCAAGACGCATCTAGTCATGCCCTCCATGTGGATAGAGATCTGGCCGCAGCAGCGGCGCGCAGGCCATCGCGACGAGATCGGCGAAAGCGTCGGTCCGTGACACGAACCCTTCCGTCAACAGTCCTACGGCTCCGGTGTGCTGTTTGGATGCCGTCACCCCGAAAAGATCGTCGATGATCGTGCCCAGCTCGTCGCCGGTCGCAAGCCGCGCGCCGACCGCGGATGGCAGCGGCATGCGCAGGCCGCTCGCATCGCCCGACCGGCCATCGCGCGTGACGGCGGAAACCCAGGAGACCAGCCAAACGACCGGCGGCTCGTGCGCGACGCCACCCTCGAGACCGAAAGCGATGTCCGCACCGGTACGCTCGAGCGCCGCCGCCGCGCGGTTGCGAGCGCCGTCGCGCGTCGCCTGATCGCCCACGGGCTGAACCGCGACGCCACTGGCCACCTCGACCGCTTCTAGGGCACAGGCAGGCGCCAGACGGGCCAGGGCGCGCCGCACGGCCTCGACCTTGGCGGGATTGCGCGAGCCGATCGCGGCACGGGTGTAAGAAAGAGGCATCGGGCGAGCGATGCTAGGGCCGAAAAAGGCTGGCGGGTCCAGCGGCAAAGGCCTAGAATTCCGAGTGCAGTGCTCGGAAATCCACAGACCGCCTTCCACGTCTCCACTCGGGGTGAATACGGCATGCGCCTGATGGTCGACCTCGCGCGGCACTGGCAGCAGGGCACCGTTTCGCTTCACGCGGTCGCGCAGCACGAGGACCTGCCCGAGGCGTATCTCGAGCAGCTCGTCGCGGTCCTGCGCAAGGCGGGGCTGGTGAACGGCAAACGCGGCGCGGGCGGTGGCTACACGCTGGCGCGCGATCCGTCGGCGATCACCGCGGGCGACATCGTGCGCGCGCTCGAGGGTCCGATCGAGCCGCAGATCTGCACCGCCGAGGGCGATCCCGTCGTCAACTGCATCCGCGAGCAGGACTGCGGGACCCGCGCGGTCTGGCTGAAGCTTCAGTCCTCTATCGCGCAGGCTCTCGACGGCATGACGCTCGCCGATCTCACGAAGGAGAAAGTCGGAGTTGCCTGATCTCGTCGTGAAAGACCTCCACGTGAACGTGGAAGGGAAAGAGATCCTGAAGGGGATCGACCTCGTCGTACGCAGCGGGGAAGTGCACGCGATCATGGGTCCGAACGGCTCGGGCAAGAGCACGCTCGCGCTCACGGTCATGGGCCACCCGCGCTACAAGGTCACGCGCGGCGAGGTCACCTTCGATGGCAAAGACGTCCTCAAGATGGCCGTCGACGAGCGCGCTCGCGCCGGTCTCTTCCTCGCCTTCCAGTACCCGGCCGCCATCCCGGGCGTCTCCGTCGCGAACTTCCTCCGCACCGCGATCAACGCGCGGCGCGCGGAGCCCGGCAAGACCGCCGGGAACGCGGCCGAAGCACGGAAGAACGACATGCCGATACCGCAGTTTCGCAAGCTTCTCGCCGAGAAGATGAAGCTGCTCGAGATCGATGACTCATTCATCACGCGCTCGGTGAACGACGGCTTCTCGGGCGGCGAGAAGAAGCGCCTTGAGACGCTGCAGATGCACATGTTCGGACCGACGCTCGCCCTGTTGGACGAGACCGACTCCGGCCTGGACATCGACGCGCTGAAGATCGTGGCGCACGCCATCGAGTCGCTGCGCTCACCGGAGGTCGGCATCCTGTTGATCACGCACTACGAGCGCATCCTCAAGTTCGTGCAGCCCGACTTCGTGCACGTCCTGGTCGACGGCCGCGTCGTACGCACCGGCGGGCGTGAGCTCGCCGCGGAGCTCGAGGCGAAGGGCTACGACTTCATCCGCGACGAGCTCTACGGCGGGGAGGCGGCTTAGATGGCGGTCACGATCAAGCCCGCTTCGCAGCCGCGCTCCCCGCTCGACGTTGCGCGGATCCGGGCGGACTTCCCGATCCTCTCGCGCACCGTCAACGGCAAGCCCGTCGTGTACCTCGACAACGCCGCGACCAGCCAGAAGCCGCGGCAGGTCATCGACGCGATGAGCCAGGTCTTCGAGGAGTACAACGCCAACATCCACCGCGGCGTCTACGAGTTCAGCGAGACGACGACCGCTGCGTTCGAGGGCGCGCGAGCCAAGGTCGCGCACTTCATCGGCGCGCGCGATGACCGCGAGGTGATCTTCGTCCGTAACGCGACGGAGGGCGTGAACCTCGTCGCGTACACCTGGGGCCGCCAGAACATCAAGGCCGGCGACCGGATCATCTCGACCGTCCTCGAGCACCACTCCGACTTCGTGCCGTGGCAGCAGCTCGCCAAGGACGTCGGCGCGCACATCGTGATGATCGACGTCGACGACGATGGCCGGCTGCGTCGGGACCAGCTCTCCGCGGAGCTGAAGCAGGGCGCGAAGCTCCTCGCGATCACGCACACATCCAACGGTCTTGGCACCGTGAACCCGATCAAGGAGATCGTCGCCGAGGCGCATGCCGCCGGCGCGACCGTTCTCGTCGACGCGGCGCAGGCCGTGCCGCACACGCCGGTGGACGTGGTCGACCTCGACTGCGATTTCCTCGTCTTCAGCGGCCACAAGATGCTCGCGCCACCCGGCTCGGGCGCGGTCTGGGCGCGCATCGAGCTGCTCGAGGGCATGCGGCCGTTCTTGTTCGGTGGCGACATGATCAGCCGCGTCACCGTCGAGAAGACGGAATGGAACGAGCTCCCCTGGAAGTTCGAGGCGGGAACGTCCTCGTACGTGGATGCGATCGGCCTCGGTGCCGCGGTCGACTACCTCGAGGCGGTCGGGGTCGCGAAGATCCATGAGCACGAGCTCTCGCTGGCCGGGTACCTGCTGGCGCGTCTCGCGGACGTCTCCGGCGTGACCGTCTACGGGCCGAAGACGCTGGAGGACCGCGTCGGCGTGGTCTCGTTCAACATCGAGGGGATCCACCCGCACGACGTCGCGACGATCTTCGATCGCGAAGGCGTCTGCGTGCGCGCGGGCCATCACTGCAACCAGCTGCTCATGACGCGGCTCGGCGTCGCCGCGACGACGCGCGCCTCGTTCTACCTGTACAACACGACCGGCGAGTGTGACGCGCTGCTCGGCGCGATCGACAAGGCCAAGAAAGTGTTCAAGGTCTAGCCATGGATGACATGTACCGGGACTACATCCTCGACCACTACAAGAACCCGCGGAACCACGGTGAGCTCGAGGGGGCGACGAACACCTATGCCGACTCGAACCCGCTGTGCGGCGACGAGCTCAGCATGGCGCTGCGCATCGAGGACGACCGCGTCGCGGATGTACGCTTCAATGGCAAGGGCTGCGCGATCTCGCAGGCGTCGGCCTCCATCCTCACCGAGGAGATCAAGGGCAAGACGCTGGACGAGATCAAGGCCATCGACCGCGACCACATTCTCGAGAATCTCGGCATTCCGATCAGCCCGGCGCGCATCAAGTGCGCGCTCCTCAGCCTCAAGACGCTGAAGGGCGCGGCGTGGGGGCTGCCGGCGTGGCCAGGCGAGGACGAGGCGAAGGCGCGCTCGGCCGGACAGGGGAGATAGCCATGACCGTCGATGTTCGTAAGGACCTTCCGGACAACTACAAGTTCGGATGGGAAGACAAGGACGCGGTCTACCGGAACGTCAAGAAGAAGGGCCTTTCGGAGGACGTCGTCCGCGAGATCAGCCAGGACTACAAGCACGAGCCGGACTGGATGTTCCAGCGGCGACTGAAGGCACTGAAGCACTACCGCGCGCGCTCGATGCCGACCTGGGGCGCCGATCTCTCGGGCATCGACTTCGAGGACATCTTCTACTACCTGAAGGCATCGGACTCGTCCAAGAAGAACTGGGAAGACGTGCCGGACTACGTGAAGCGCACGTTCGACCAGCTGGGCATCCCGCAGGCGGAGCAGAAATACCTCGCTGGCGTGGGCGCGCAGTACGACAGCGAGTCCGTGTACCACAACATCCG
>JBDUCG010000162.1:0-4880 GCA_040003565.1 Chloroflexota bacterium
GTCCGCTCCGAGCTCGGACCGGTGGCCGTGATCGGCGAGCTCAACTTCGTCGACATGCTGCCCAAGACGCGCAGCGGGAAGATCATGCGGCGCGTGCTGAAGGCGGTGATCCTCGGCAAGGATCCCGGCGACATCTCGACCATCGAGGACGAGGGCTCGGTCGAGGAAGCGCGCGAGGCCTGGGAGCAGATGCGGGCGAGTGTCACGACGGGGAGCTGAGCCGAAGCCGCCCTGGTCCGCGGTGCCGCGCGAGATAAAGGACGAGGTCGCGCTCATCCTCGGATCGGCCGTCGTGCGCGCTCCCCGTGTCTATGGCGGCTACGCCCCGTCGGCGACGTTCCGCATGGTCCTCGCAGACGGTCGCCGCGCGTTCTTCAAGGGGATCAACGCGTCCAGCAACGAATACATGCACGAGGCATTGCCGCGCGAGGAGCGCGTGTATCAGCGGCTCGGCCGGTACACCCGACCGTGGTCGCCGGCATTCATCGGCTCGTTCAAGAAGCGCGACTGGCACGTGCTGCTCCTCGAGGATCTCGGGCCGCAGACGATGCCGCCGTGGTCGGCGGCCAAGGCGCGCCGCAGCGCGCGCTCCGACGCGGCGTTCCACGCGAGCACGTACGGCCACAGGCTCCCGCGCTGGCTGCCTCGCACCGAGCATCACGGTCTCGCACCTCACTGGCGAACGCTGTCCGAAAGCGGCGACCTCGCGAGTACGGCGGCGCTCGCGCGGCGACGCGCTGATCAGGCCCGCGAGTGGCTCGATGTCGCGCTGCCGATGTTGCGCGAGAACGCGGAGCGGCTCACGGGACTCGCCGGTCCGAATTCGCTCCTCCACCTCGATACGCGGTCGGACAACGTGCGCCTTCACGGAGAGCAGCTGCGGATCTTCGACTGGAACTTCGCCTGCGTCGGCCCGCACGAGCTCGACGCCACCGCTTTCGCGCAGGCCACCGCGGCGGAGGGTGGACCAGCGCCCGAGCGGACCTTGGCCTGGTATGCCGAGCTCATGCCCGTACGTGCAGCGCACGTCGACGCATGCGTGGCCGGGATCGCCGGGTACTTCGCCGACCGCGCGTGGCGCCCGCCGATCCCGGGTCTGCCGCGCGTGCGCGCGTTCCAGCGAAGCCAGCTGAAGGTCACGCTCGCGTGGGCCGCACGGCGCTTCGCGCTCCCCGAGCCGACCTGGCTCGCCGGGGTCTCCGACTAGTGCCGGAGTGGCCGGATCTCCACGTCCTACGCGGGCGTCTCGCCGCCGCGTTCGTGGGAAAGCGAGTCACCGCGGTCCGGGTGCACGATCCGCTCGTCCTGCGCGCGACACGGCCGCTGCCGGAGGCGCTCAAAGGACGCGCGCTCGGCGACGTCGTGCACCGCGGGCGCTTCCTGACGTTCGTGTTCGACGACGACACGCGCCTGGTGATCAACCCGATGCTGTCCGGGCTCTTCGACATCGTTCCGACGGAGACCAAGATCCGCGCGACGACCGCTTTCGCGTTGACCTTCGACGGCATCGGCTCGGGCGCTCCGTTAAAGGACGCGAGGGATCTGCGCTACCGCGACGACACGCGCATGGGCAAGGTCTATCTCGTCGAAGCGGGCGCCAGCACCGCGGACCTGCCGGGCCTCGATCGGCAGGGTCCCGAAGCGGGCGCGCTCACCTGGAACGCCGACGAGTTCGCCCGCCGTGCGAAGGCCACGCGGCGCGAGCTGCGCAATCTGCTGATGAGCGGCGACTTCATCGCGGGCATCGGCAACGCCTACGCCGACGAGATCCTGTGGCGGGCGAAGCTGCATCCGAAGCGCCGCGTCGCATCGCTCGACGATGGCGAGATGGACCGGCTGTACGGCGCTGTGCGCGAGACGCTCAGGAACGCGGTCCTGATCGTGGAGAACGAGCTTCCGCCTGAACTGGGCACGAAGATCAGGACGCACATGAAGATCCGCGGGAAGGTCGGCGACCCCTGCGCTCGCTGTGGCACGAAGATCGTGCGCACGCGCCATGGGTTGGACGAGATGTACGTGTGTCCTAAATGTCAGCCGCCTCCGAAAGGACAGCTTCGCTAAGCGCGCGCGAGCGAACACGGCGCGCCACTCCTCGAGCGAGCGTTTGCGCCCAGCCGGCCCGTTCGCCAGGCGCGCCGTGGATGGCGGGCCGGCGTAGCCAGCAGCGAGCGAGAGGAGTCCGCGCCGAGCCTGCTCGCGAGTCAGTCCGCGGACGTCGCGACGACCGGGACGCCGGCGCGGCTGATCCACTCGGCGGCCTGATCGGCGGGCATCGGGCGCGCCACGAGGAAGCCCTGGATCGCGTCGCAGCCCAGCGCGGTGAGACGCTGACGCGTCTCATGGTTCTCGACCCCTTCGGCGACGACCCCGTAGCCGAGGCCATGACCGAGGTCGACGGTCGCGCGCACGATCGTCGCGCTCGACTCGTCGTCGATCATGCCGATGACGAACGACTTGTCGATCTTGATGTCGTCGAGCGGCAGCCGGTTGAGGTAGGCGAGCGACGAGTAGCCGATGCCGAAGTCGTCGAGCGCGATGTGTACGCCCATCGCGCGCAGCGAGTCCATGGTCTGCAGCGCGCGCTGCGGGTCGGCGGCGAGCACGGTCTCGGTCATCTCGAGACGCAGCAGCTCCGGGCGCGCATCCCAGCGCTGGAGGAGCTGCGCGATCGTTTGGGGCAGCTGCGGATCGTGGATGTTGCGCATCGAGAGATTCACTGCGATCGGCACGCGCAGGCCGGCGAGCTCCCAGGCCCGCGCCTGCCGGATCGCCTCGGTCAGCACCGTGCGCGTGAGCCGTTTGATGAGACCGGTGCGTTCCGCCAGCGGGATGAACTCATCGGGTCCGACCAGACCGCGCTTGGGATGCATCCAGCGCACGAGCGCCTCGACGCTGGAGATCGCGCCGGTCCGCAGATCGATCTGCGGCTGGTAGTACAGAACGAGCTCGCCTTCGTCGACGGCGCGGCGGAGATCCGACATGAGCGCGAGCCGGCCGGATCCGTCACGCTCGTGCTCCGCGGAGAACACCGCGAGGCCGGTGAGCGATCCCTTCGCCGCGTACATGGCGATGTCGGCGCGCGAAAGCAGCTGATCCGCCTGCGTCGCGTGTACGGGAGCCACCGCGACGCCGACGCTCGCGCCGATGTCGAGCGTCTCGCCCGCGAGCGGGAAGGCTTGCTCGAGCGCCGCCAGCATCTTCTGCGCGACTCGCGCTGCGCCCGTCTCGTCGGTGCCGGGCAGCAGGATCGCGAACTCGTCGCCGCCAAGGCGCGCGATGGTGTCCGCGGCGCGGAGGCTCGCGGTGAGACGCGGGCCCACCTGCTTCAGCAGGTCGTCGCCGACGTCGTGGCCGAGGCTGTCATTGACCGCCTTGAAGTCGGTGAGATCCATCACGACGAGCGCGACGGACTCACCGGTGCGTGGCTGGCGGAGGAGCTGCTGCTGGAGACGCTCGATGAGCAGCGCGCGGTTCGGGAGACCGGTGAGCAGATCGTGGAAGAGCTGGTACTCACGCTGCTTGCGCAGCTCGAGGAGCTCGCGTATCGCCCCGGACATGATCAGCGCGGTCATGAGGTACAGCGAGATCGCGAACGCGACGCGCTGCAGCTCGATGTTGTAGCCGTAGGTCTGCAGCCGCCAGCCGACGATCACGAGATAGGCGACGGTGAGGATGATGGTCGAGCTGAGCGCGCCAAGGCGGCCGAATCGGAACGACGAGCCGATGATGATGAGCACGCCGACCATCCAGGCGATCCACTGCGGATCCGCGGCGAACACCCAGATCGCGTAGATCACGACCGACGAGTCGATGACGAAGCTGAAGCGCGCCACCCGGTCGTACGCCGCGGTGGTCCGCGCGCCCTCCACCAGACGCGTGTTGATGAGCGTCCAAGCGAGGAGCACCGAGCCGAGGACGAGGACGTGGGCTGGAGCGAGGCTCGGGAACAGGGGTCCGAGGGCGAAAACGAGGAGGGCGCCCGCAAGTCTCGCGACCTGGAGCGTCCGCTCCAGACGGCGATCCTCGAACAGCGCATCCTCCATAGCAGCCACCCCGGACGGACGAGGCTAATGGGCGGACGCGCGCTTGAGCCTCTGCTGGCGGGGGCATCTGGTATCAAGCCGGTCGCGCATACTTGCGCGAGTCCCACGCCGGAGGTCAGCCGTTGCCGAACACCGTCCTCGTGACCCGCGAGCCACCGATCGCGGTCGTCCAGCTCAACCGCCCGGAGGTCCTGAACGCCCTCAATGAAGAGGTGCTGGGCGACCTCGTCGCTGCGCTGGCCGGCCTCGACGACGACGCGGAGATCCGCTGCATCGTCCTGACCGGCAACGAACGCGCGTTCGCGGCGGGCGCCGACATCAAGGAGAACTTCGTGACCGCCACGCCGGTGACGATGCTCGCGCAGGACCTGACCGCGCGCTGGGAAGCGATCCGCCGCGTGAAGACGCCGATCATCGCGGCGGTCTCCGGCTTCGCGCTCGGCGGTGGCTGCGAGCTCGCGATGACGTGCGACATCATCGTCGCGTCCGAGACCGCGAAGTTCGGACAGCCCGAGATCAACCTCGGGATCATCCCCGGCGCGGGCGGCACGCAGCGCCTCACGCGCGCGGTGGGGAAGTGGGTCGCGAACGAGATCATCCTCACCGGCCGCTTCGTGGGCGCACAGGAGGCGAAGGCGATCGGCCTCGTCGCGCAGGTCTACCCGGCGGCCAGCTGGCTGGAGGACGCGAAGACCCTGGCGCGCACGATCGCCGAGAAAGCCCCCGTGGCGGCACGGCTGGCGACGGAGGCCGTCGACCTCGCGTGGAACTCGACGCTCGATGCCGGCCTCGAGTTCGAGCGCAAGGCCTTCTACCTCCTCTTCGCGACGGAGGACA
>JBDUCG010000163.1:0-4841 GCA_040003565.1 Chloroflexota bacterium
CCGTCAACTCGACGGCGCGCTGGCCGAAGCGTCTCGAGCATCTAGCGTGGCTGCTCCGCGCGGAAGCAGTCGCCGTCGTCGTCGCGACGACGGATCCGCCGACCTCCGTCTTCTCGCACCGCATCGAGGCCGCCGATTGGCACGCCATCCTCGGAGAGGACGCGTTCGCGCGCGCAGCGAGCGGCGCGTTCGCCGTCTCGGTGCCATCCGGACGGTGGGGCGAGGAAGCTGCGTTCGCCTTGGTCGCGCCGATCGAGACCTGGAACGGACCCGCGGTGCTCTCCGCACTGCGGCGGGAGATGCCCTTCGACGCGCTCGACGTGATCGCGGCGGCGTCCGCCGCGCAGCTCCTTGCGATGATGGCCTCCGACGGCCGGGAGCTCGCCAGCGCGCAGCGGTACGCCGCGGAGCTGGACCAGCGTCTCGACGTCCTCGGCGGCCTGGGCGAAGGTCTGGTGGACGCGCGTGACGCCAGCGCCGTTTTGGCACGCGCGGCCGCCGAGGTGGCGCGCCGCATGGGCGCCGGTGCGACGTCGATCATGCTCGTGGAGGGCGACGGGCTTCGCCTGCGCGCCTCCGTCGGGCTGCCGAAGAGCGTCCAACTGGGTAGGGGCCAGCGTCTGGATGAGGGCATCGCGGGTTGGGTCGCCACAAGCGGGGAGAAGGTCGTGCTGCGCGGACGGGTCACCGACGATCGCTTCCGCGGTGTCGATCCGGAAGCCCGCGAATCCATCTCGGTACCCCTGCGGGTAGGTGACGACGTGCTGGGTGTGCTCAGCGTGAAGCGTCCGCAGGAGGCCGAGGGTTTCTCCGGACGGCAGACGCTTCTCGACGGCATCGCGGCGGACCTCTCGCGCGCCCTTCAGGCGATGAATGTCATCGCCGCGCTCCAGCGGGAGCGCGAGCGCGCGGAGGGGTTTGCGGAAGTCGCGCTGGCCGTGGCACGAGGTGACGCGCACAACGCCGCGCGCGCGACAGCCGAATCGTTCGGGCATCACGCCGTCGCGCTCCGCAGCCCCGCCGGCAAAGTGCTCGCGGTGTACGCGCCGGACGACGATCCCGACTGCCGGGCCGCCGCCCTGTCCGCGAGCGAGACCTCCATCGGAAGCCCCGACGTCGCCGGGGTGACGAGCGTCGGATTCGCGCGACACGATCCCACCTACGAGCCCGACGAGGCCGCCCTCGCTCAGCGCGCCGCCGACACCCTCGCGCTCCTCGGCCACGCCGGCATCAAGCGCGAGTCCGGACGGGTACTCCGCGTGCTCGCCGTGGAGGATCATCCGGTGATGCAGCTCGGCGTTCGGGCGCTTCTCGAGCGGGAAGGGTTCATCGTCGTCGGCCTCACCTCGACCTGCAGTGAGGCTGTCGGCCTCCTGGAGGACGCGCAGCCCGACGTGGTCCTTTGCGATCTGCACCTTCCGGATGCCGAGGGGGCGGAGGCGATCGTGCGAATACGCAGCGAGGCGCCGGCCCTCCCTATCGTCGCGTTCAGCATCGACCGGAGCCCCGAGCTCATCCGCGCCGTGCTCCGCGCGGGTGGGAACGGCTACGTCTCCAAAGACACGCCGGCGAGTCGGGTGATCGCGGCGTTACATGCCGCGGTGGAGGGCCTGATCCCGCTGGGTCGTGAAGCCGCCGCATCGCTCGCCAGGGTGGAGGGAACCGAGCCTCACCCCTCGGTTACAGAACCTCGCGCCCCTCTCATCGAGCCGGCCGAGCCGAGAGGGGCACGCAAACCAAATGGATCTGCGGTCCCAAATGGGGTCACCCCGAATGGACCCGTCGAGGAGCCAGCGCAGCACGACCCACTCACGCCACGCGAGCTCGAGCTGTTGCGCTATATGGCCGAGGGTTACACCAACAAAGAGATCGCCCGCGCAATGGTGCTCGCCGAAGACACGGTCAAAAAGGGCGTCCAGATGCTGATCGCGAAGCTTGGTGCTGCGGATCGGACGCACGCGGTCGTACTAGCTCTAAGGAACCATCTCATCGACTAGGTTTTCTTGTCCGAACGGGTATTCGGACTACGCGGCTAGCGCACCTATACATTCAAAAACCCGTTAAACACCGCGAACCCGAATGGGTATTCGAAGTGTGCCTGAACGGGGATTAACCGTAGGCACTGGTCCACGTCAAAGTCTGGCGGCTGGCGAGCTGTGGGGGCCGGCCCCGTACGGGGCTGTGGGGTTACAGCGCGTTAGCGGCGGAGGGGGACTGGCGTGGATCTAGCCCAGCTGTGGGCTGATTGTCGCGCGGGCGACGGCGCGTCGCGCGGAGCGCTCATCGAGCGCTACTCCGACTTGGCCATCGGCATCTCTCGTTGCATCCGAATCCCCTCGGCTTCGCTTGCGGATCGCGATGATCTCGCCTCAGCCGCCATGATCGGACTCATCGGAGCGGTCGACCGCTTCGACGTGCGTCGCGGTGTGCCCTTCGAGGCGTACGCAGCGCTGCGCATACGGGGCGCGGTCGTGGACGAGCTGCGTCGTGTTGACGAGCGCGGGCGTGCCGACCGTCGACCGGAAGGCGCCGAGCTCGCGGTATCGCTCGACGTGCTGATGGAAAAGGGAGCGCACCAGGGTCCGGCGGTGGACGACGGGTTCACCGAGCGCTTCGAGCAAGAGGACCTCACCACACGAGTTCAGGACGCGCTGGGGAGGCTACCGGCTCGCCAGCGTGAGGTCATCGCGCGGTACTACGGCGATGAGCTCACGCTGCGCGAGGCGGGGGCGAAGATGGGCGTGAGCGAGGCGCGCGCTTGCCAGATCCACGGTCGCGCGATCCAGAGCCTGCGCCGCGAGCTGCGGGTACAAGTCCCCCCAACGCCGATGCGCGTCGCGCAGCCCGTCGCCGCCTAACTCGCGACCAGCGCCGCCGCTCGCTGCGTCGGCAGGAACACCTCGGCCCGAAGACGCAGCCTTCCGACGTCGGTCATCCACACCGCGAGACCGAGTGGCGCGAGGAGCTCTCGCACCCGACGTCGATCACTGCCGGCGAACAGCGGCGCGAGATCGTCGAACACCGGGTGCGCGATCGTGTAGAACTCGAGACGATCGCCGCGCGCCTCGGGTGCGTGCGCGGCGAAGATCCCGAGACGTTCGTACTTCCACCACACGTATTCGGCGCGGTCCTGGTGATGCGCGATTCGGAGGCGCCGCTCACCTGCTTCGCCCTCGAGCCGCCCGTCGCCCAGCAGCGAGCCGAGGATGACTTGGACCTGCACCCCGTCCGGCACGACGCGCCGGAGCACGCGCTCTGGATGCTCTCCCACGCTATGAACGTCGGCGGGGGATTGCTTAGGTGCTGGCCCGCAGTGCTTCGGCCACCAGTCGCGTGCCGTTCGTGGCGATCCAGTCCCGGACCGACAGCGCGTCAGCCACCTGCTCGGCGAGCTTTTCGGGCGTCGCGTGGCCCTCGACCCCGCGGCCGGTCCACCACACCAGGATGATGGCGGACTGCAGCACGACAAGCGCGGGCAGCGCCGCGATTTCGGCTGGGTCGAGCGCAAGGGTCCGCAGGTAGCCGCGCGCCACCGCTCGCCACAGCCGTTCGCGATTGCCCTTCGCGAGCACATTGCGAAGCGCCCCCGCGAGCTCGAGCGCGCGTACGTTCCGGCCCGCGTACTCGAAGTCCAGAACGCCTCGGATCCGACCGGATCGCACGAGCACATTGCCGAACGCGAAGTCGCCGTGGATGAGCTGCGTCGGGAGGGAGCCGTAGATCACCGCCGCGTGCTCTCCGGCCGTTTCAGCCAGCTCGCGCGCGGCCGCTCCTGCGACGTCCTCGAGTTGCGCGAGATCCGTGATCGCGCGATGGACCGCGCCCAGGTCGCCCGAGAACAACGGCGCCGCCACATCCGTGCGGTCGATGGCGCCGAGCGCGATGTCCAGGGACGCGAATGCGGCGGCAGCTCTGCCGACGCCCTCCGCGTCGTCGTCGTCGAGGTGCTCGCCTTCGATGCGCCGGACGAGCGCGGCCGGCCGAGCGGACTCGACCTCCGTCGCGATGGTGTCTCCCACCTCGGTCTCTATCGGTTTCGGGACTCTGAACGTCAGGTCGGCCGCGCCCAAGCGCCGCAGAAGCTCGTGCTCGAAGCGGATCGCCTCGGCACGTTTGTCGGTGTACAGCCGGAGGACGTGCTCTCCGGCTTCGCTGCGCACGAACCACGTCTCGTTGCTGCCGCCCCAATTTGCCCGAGAGAGCTCGCGCGGCTTCGGCAGCGCCCAGCGGTCCAGGAGATCCTCGTACACCCGATGAGGATGGCGGAAACGCCTGGCGTCTTCTTGACCAGAAAATGAAAACGACCTCGCACGCTTACGCGTGGAAGTCGTTTTATCCCGGCCCTGACCTATTTTCCCGGGGACCGACGTCCCGAGTATCTTCGGCGCTGGTGGGCTTAACTACTGTGTTCGGGATGGGAACAGGTGTGACCCCACCGCTCGAAGGACCGAGGCTTGTGATGTTAGCGAAGCCTGCGAGCGCTGGCAACCGCGTGCGGCGCGCGCTGCTCATGCCTTTGCGGTCCACGTCCAACCGGTCCTAGACACACAAAAGCCCTCCGACGGAGGGAGGGCTGATGCGAAACGGCAGATGGTGAATGAGGAAGACGAAGCGAAGTTTCGCTGCGAGATCGCACCGATCGCCGTGGGCCCGTCGTCCGCGAACTTGCGTTTCGCGGTTTCGATGGCCCGGCTGGGTGCTGGAAATTAGGTCAAGCCCTCGACCGTTAGTACGGATCAGCTACGGGTCTTACGACCTTTCCACCTTCCGCCTATCGAACACGTTCTCTACGTGCGGTCTTACCTGGTTACCCAGAGGGTGAGCTCATCTCGAGGTCGGCT